>NZ_JBXAOE010000015.1:0-220200 GCF_058802485.1 Cupriavidus sp. GW822-FHT02D05
CGATACTCAGACATGGGTCCCTCGTTTCCGCTCTTTTCGCCGAATCCCGAGGCGCCCCATACGGCCTTGGCACACCTCCACGGCTCGCTGCGCATCGCCGTGGGTGATTCCCGCCCCTTCGGGCGGGAATCACGGCTACCACAGTTGGTTGATCTTGCGCTGGTTGGCTCCCCTCTCCCACTTGTGGGAGAGGGGCCGGGGGAGAGGTCGCTCGTTAAGTACGAGATGTCAGACCTGACCCACTGTCTCGCTCCTACTGCGCTGGCCGTTTGCGCCTTGCGTTGTCCAGATCCTTGCACACGACTTCCGCGCCTTGGGCGATGCGTGGTCCGGCCCGGTTGACCAGGTCGCCGTCGATGGCGTAGAGGTTGCCACGCGCCACGGCGGTTACCTGTTTCCAGCGTTCCCACATGGCGAAGTCCGGCAGCGGCCGGTCGGAGCGGGTCGCGCCCATGCTGGCGGTCATCATGACTTCCGGGTTGCCGGCTACCACGGATTCCACCGAGACCGTCGGCACCAGCAGCGCTTCGTTGGCGAACAGGTTGCGGCCGCCGCATAGCGCGAGCACGTCGCTGATCAGGTGCTGGCCGCTGAGCGTCATCAGCGGTTGTTGCCATACCTGGTAGAACACCGTCACCGGCGCACGCGCCGCATAGGTCTGGCGCAGTTTGTCGATCTGCTGGCGGAAACTGGTGGCGGCGCTGTTGGCGGTGGGCTCGGTGCCGAGCAGCACGCCCATTCTCTCGATATTGCTGGGGATGCCTTCGAGCTTGCGCGGCTCGCTGTAGAACAGCGGCAGGCCGAGCGCGCGCAGGCGGTCGGTTTGTTTCTGCGCATTGCCGTGGCGCCACACCACGATCAGGTCGGGCTTGAGCGCGGCGATGCGTTCGAGATCCAGTGCCTTGTTGTCGCCGACCCGGGGGATGTCGCGGGCCTGTGGCGGGTAGTCGCTGTAGCTTACGGTGCCGACGATGCGCGAGCCGCCGCCGGCGGCGTAGAGCATTTCGGTGACGTGCGGCGCGAGCGAGATCACGCGGCGCGCGGGCTGGTCCAGCGTGACGGTCTGGCCGGCGTCATCGACCACGGATACGGCGGCGCCGGCGTGGCTGCAAAGGCCGCCGCCCAGCAGTGTGGCGAGGACCAGCAGGGCACGGGTAGTGATCGAGGTAGGGGGCATCGGGCGTTAGCTGGATAGGGTGCTTGTGTCGGAGCGCGTTGTTGCAAGGGCTTGGGCCAGTGCCGCATCGAGCCGTTGCCATGCTGGCTCCTGCGCTGGTGGCAAACCCAGGCGCAGGCTTGGCAACGCGCCAGGGATGCCCGGCGGTGCGTCGAACAACCGCGTCCACACGCCTTGCCGCGCGAGCGCTTCGTGCAGGCGCGCGGCATCGGCATGCGGCACCCAGCTGAACAAGGGGCGGCCCACGGGCGTCAGGCCGTGCTTGCGCAGCAGTGTCGCGAGCCGGATGCCGGCCTGCTGCAAACGGTCGCGCGTGGCGGCCTGCCAGGCGCGGTCGGCCAGGGCCATGCGCGCCACCGCACGCGCCGGGCCGGCCACGGTCCAGTGGCCGAGCTGCTCGGCCAGCGCTGCCAGCAGCGTGGGCTCGGCCAGCACAAAGCCGCAGCGCACGCCGGCCAGGCCGTAGAACTTGCCCAGCGAGCGCAGCACCACCATGCCGGGGCGATCCGCCAGCGCGGCCAGCGAGCGCTCGGGTGTGCAATCCATGAAGGCTTCGTCGAGCAGCAGCGTGCCGCCACGCGCGGCGAGATCCGCGTGCCATGCCCGCAGCGTGGCTTGCGCGAGCGTGCGCCCGGTCGGGTTGTTCGGGTTCACCACCACGAGGTGATCGAGCTGCGCGGCCAGGTCCGCACGGGCGAAATCCGTCTCCACGAGCGGCACAACCTCATGCCCCGCGCGTGCGAAGGCGGGAGCGTATTCGCTGTATCCCTGCACCGCCACGCCGACGCGCCCGGGCTTGAGCAGTTGCGGCAGCGTGCGGATGGCGGCCTGCGAGCCGGCCACCGGCAGGGCGCGCGGCGCGCCGTAAGCTTGCGCGGCCAGTTCGGCCAGGCCGTCGTCATCTTGCGGCAGCCGCTGCCATGCGTCGGCGGGCAGGGCGGGCACGGGATAGCCGTCCGGGTTGATGCCGGTGGACAGATCGAGCCAGTCTTCGAGCGGACGGCCATGGCGGCGCACGGCGGCGAGCAGGTCGCCGCCGTGGCGGATCGGAGTACTCATGCGATGCCGTAGTGAAGGAGGGCGGCGCTGGCGCCGGCGGCGGCCAGCCATAGCCACAGCGTGCGTTGAACAAGGCGCAGGCAGGCGTGCACATCGGCCGCGCCGGGCGCGTGCCCCATGCCCAGCGGCGGGCGCTCTTCCCATTCCCCGTGATAGCGGGCAGGGCCGCCCAGCGCCACGCCGACGGCACCGGCGCCGGCCGCCATGACCGGGCCCGCATTGGGACTGGACCATGCCGGCGCCTGCGCGCGCCAGCAGCGCAGCGCCTGGGCAGTGCGCCCGAGCAGCGCGTACGAGAGCGCGGTCAGGCGGGCGGGCGCCAGGTTGAGCACATCGTCAAGCCGCGCAGCCGCCCAGCCGAAATACAGCAGGCGCGGCGTGCGGTAGCCCCACATCGCATCGAGCGTGTTGGCCAGGCGATAGGCGACCACGGCGGGCGCGCCGCCGACCAGGAACCAGAACAAGGCGCCGAAGATGGCGTCGTTGCCATTCTCCAGCGCCGATTCGCAGGCGGCGCGGGCCAGCGCTTCGGTATCCGCGTCGGTGGTGTCGCGCGAGACGATGCGTGCCGTGAGCTGGCGCGCATCGGCGAGATTGCCCTGCGTGAGAGCGGTGGCGATCGGCGCGATATGCTGGGCCAGGCTGCGCGCGCCCAGTGCCGCGTAGAGTGCCAGCGCTTGCAGCAGCCACGCCAGCGCCGCGCTGAACTGCGCGGCGACATGCACCAGCAGCGCGGCCAGCGCGGCCGGCACCAGTACCATCAGCGCCCAGGCCGCCAGGCCGGTGAGCCGCTGGCGCAGTGGCGCGCCAGCCTGGCCGCGGTTCAGGCGGCGCTCAAGCGCTGCCGCAAGGCGGCCGAAGCCAACCAGCGGATGCCAGCGGCGCGGCTCGCCCAGCCATTGGTCCAGCAAGACGCCGGCTACCGCCGCGGCCACGCAGGCTTGCCAGCTGAACAGGGGAAACGGCCACCATGAAGACAGCGATGGCAGCGATGGCAGCCACGACATCACGCCGGGTCGGCGCCTTTCACGCTGACAGGGATGCCGGCTACCAGCAGGCGCACGCGGTCCGCTGCGGCGGCCAGCTTCTGGTTCAGGCGGCCCAGCTCGTCGACATAGAAGCGGGTGATGGCGCCCATCGGCACCACGCCGAAGCCGATCTCGTTGGAGACCAGGATCACGTGCCCGGGCAGGGTGGGCAGCGCGGTCAGCAGCGCGTCGATTTCCTCGGTGAAGGCGGCCGGTGGCGTTACCAGGCCATGCTCGGGATAACTGCGCGCATCGAGGAACAGCAGGTTGTTGAGCCACAGCGTGACGCAGTCGACCAGGATGCAGCCATCGTGGGTGGCATGGGCATATAGCGCATCGGCCAGATGCAGCGGTGCTTCGACCAGGCCCCACTCGGCCGGGCGCCGCGCGCGGTGCAGCGCGATGCGCACCTCCATCTCTTCGTCGGCGCTGTCCTGGCCGTGGCGTGCGGTAGCGATATAGGTAACGGGGCCGCCGGTGGCAGCGGCATGGTCGGCGGCCATCTGCTCGGCGAAGTGGCTCTTGCCGGAGCGCGCGCCGCCCAGCACCAGCGTGAGCTGGCGCGCGCGGCCCGGGACGGCAGCGGCGTGCGGCGCGGCTGCAGCCTGGGGCGAGCGTTCGCTGGCCGGCGCATGGGTGGATGCGCGCACGGGCTCGGTGGCGGTGGCGGAAGCGTTGGCCGGGGTCATCCGGGTATTGTAGCGGGCGCATCCATGGATCGCACGCCCGCAGTGGCCCGCGCACCGGGCAGCGCCGCGGGCCGCCGATGCGATAATCCCACGATGCAAAAAAATTCCTCCGAAGCCGCTGGCGCGGCATTGCCGGGTGGCTTGCGCGGTACCTTGATGGTGCAGGGCACTACCTCCGACGCGGGCAAGAGCACGCTGGTGGCTGGCCTGTGCCGGGTGCTGGCGCGCGCCGGCGTGCGCGTGGTCCCGTTCAAGCCGCAGAACATGGCGCTCAACAGCGCGGTCACCGCGGACGGTGGCGAGATCGGGCGCGCCCAGGCCTTGCAGGCCGCCGCCGCCGGGCTGGCGCCGCACACCGATATGAACCCGGTGCTGCTCAAGCCGAGCAGCGATACGGGCGCTCAGATCATCATCCACGGCCAGGCGCGGATGGACCTGGACGCGCGGGCCTATCACGCTTACAAGCCGGTGGCGATGCAGGCGGTGCTGGCGTCGCACCAGCGCCTGTCCAGCGCCTACGAGGTGGTGATGGTGGAAGGCGCCGGCAGCCCGGCGGAGATCAACCTGCGCGAGCGCGACATCGCCAATATGGGGTTTGCCGAAGCGGTGGACTGCCCGGTGGTGCTGGTGGCCGACATCGACCGCGGCGGCGTGTTCGCTCATCTGGTGGGCACGCTGGACTGCTTGTCGGCGTCGGAGCGCGCGCGCATCAAGGGCTTCATCATCAACCGCTTCCGCGGCGATATCGCGCTGCTGCAGCCCGGGCTGGACTGGCTGGAGGCGCGCACCGGCAAGCCCGTGCTGGGCGTGCTGCCCTACCTGCACGGCTTGCACCTGGATGCCGAGGACGCCATCATCGGCGCGCAGGCGGCCAAGCGGGGCGAACTGCTGCGCGTGATCGTGCCGGTGCTGCCGCGCATTTCCAATCACACGGATTTCGATGCGCTGCGCGCGCATCCGCAGGTGGACCTGCGCTTTATCGGCCCCGGCATGCCGATCCCGCCGGCGGACCTGATCGTGCTGCCGGGCAGCAAGAGCGTGCGCGCCGACCTGGCCTTCCTGCGTGCCAATGGCTGGGAGCCAGCCTTGCTGCGGCACCTGCGCTATGGCGGCAAGGTCATCGGTATTTGCGGCGGCATGCAGATGCTGGGCCGGCGCGTGGATGACCCCGCAGGCAACGAGGGCAAGGCCGGCAGCAGCGAAGGTTTTGGCCTGCTCGACTACGACACTGTGCTGGCGCCGCACAAGCAGCTGCGCGTGGTGAGCGGCCGGCTGGCGCTGGATGGCGCCACCGAGGCCGCCGAGGCCGCCGTGCAAGGCTACGAGATCCATATGGGCGTGACCACAGGCCCCGCGCTGGCGCGCCCCGCGCTATGGCTGGAAGGCGAGCGCCCGGACGGCGCGCAATCGGAGGACGGGCAGGTGCTGGCCTCCTATGTGCACGGGCTGTTCGACCAGCCGCAGGCTTGCGGCGCACTGCTGCGCTGGGCCGGGCTGGCGCGGGCGGAAGGCGTCGACCTGGCCGCGCTGCGCGAGGCCTCGCTGGAGCGCCTGGCCGATACGCTCGTCGCGCACCTGGACATGGATGCCTTGCTGGCGCCGCTGCAGGCGTCATAGCGGGTGTCAAAGCGGCTGTCCAAGCAGGCTCGGCCGCCCGCCGCGGCAACTGCTAAACTCGCAGGCGGGCCCGCTCCGCCAGGGCCCGGCAGCGGCCAGCGGCAGGGCCATGGCGGAGCCCGGAGCGGCGCGCCCGCCGGCGGCGCTGCCATGGAAAGCCATTGCGGAGACAACCATGCCCGTAGTCGTGATCGCCAATCCCAAAGGTGGCGTAGGCAAGACCACGCTGGCCACCAACCTGGCGGGCTACTTCGCCAGCGCCGGCCAAGCCGTGATGCTGGGCGACACGGACCGGCAGCAATCCTCGCGAGCCTGGCTGGGTTTGCGCCCGGCCTCGGCTCCGGCCATCCGCACCTGGGACATCAGCGCCGACCAGATCGCGCGCCCCCCCAAAGGCACTACCCATGTGGTGCTGGATACTCCGGCCGGCCTGCATGGCTGGCGCTTCAACGATGTGATGAAACTGGCCCACCGCGTGGTGGTGCCGCTGCAACCGTCCCTGTTCGATATCCTTGCCACCCAGGATTTCCTCACCCGGCTCGCCGATGACAAGCGCGTGCGCCACGGCGAAGTGGAGGTGGGCGTGATCGGCATGCGGGTCGACCTGCGCACCCGCGCGGCCGAGCAGCTGCAGCGCTTTGTCGCGGGGCTGGGGCTGCCGGTGCTGGGCTTTCTGCGCGATACCCAGAACTACGTGCAGCTTGCCGCGCACGGCCTGACGCTGTGGGATGTGGCGCCGTCACGCGTGGCGCGGGACTGGGAGCAGTGGCAGCCGATCATCGGCTGGCTGGAGCAGCCGGCGCTGGCGAGGCGCCCAGCCGCCTGAGCAAGGCATCCACGGAGGGCCAGCTCACCCGGCGCACGGCCACGATCAGATCGGCGCCGGGAAACTGGTCGTCGAACGCCTCGCTCTCCACGCCGTCCAGGCGCCGGTAGAACTCGCGCGCCTGGGTGTTGCCGTCCAGCACATAGAGAAAGAGGGGCTGCCCGGGCCAGCCAACGGCGGCACGCTGCGCGCAATGCGCGAAGAGGCGCTTGCCAAGCCCTAGCCCGTGCCATCCCGGCATCACATGCAAATTGTCCAGATACACGCCATATTGCGGCTCGGCCTCGGGTTGCAGGCAGGCAAAGCCGGCGGGCGTGCCGTCCACGCGCACGAGCGTGACTTCCACCGGGCCATCGGCGCCATCGGCCAGGCGAGCCTGCCAGGCCTGCGCGCGCTGGGCCGGTGCTTCGTGCTCCAGGTATTCCGCCGGCAACAGGCCACTGTAGGCATGGCGCCAACTCTGCGTGTGCAGATCGGCAATCAGCGCGGCGTCGTGAGGGTCGGCAGGAAGCAATTCGATGGAATGGGTCATCTTCAAGGGAGTCGTCCGGGGCCTGCAATGGGCGCGATCCACATTCTGCCGCAATCCCGGCAAGCCTCGCCATGGTCCCGCGCCTGTCACGCACTGGCAGGCCCTGCCTGTTAGAATCGCGAATCTTTCGCATTCTCATTATGGCGGCGTGATGCGTTCATCTCACGCCGGCATGGGGTCCGAAAACACAATCCCCACAACCCCCAAATCTGCTCCCGCTTCCCATGGTCACCGGCCGCCTGCGCGTTGTTTTCGTCAAGATTCACCTGTATCTCGGCTTGTGGCTGGGCCTGCTCTTTGTCATGCTGGGCCTGACCGGCACCGTCATCGCCTGGCGCGATGAGCTGGAAGCCCTGCTGAACCCGGCGCTGCTGACGGCGTCGGCCGAAGTACCCATGCCGGTAGCGCCGGCCACGGTGCAGGCGGTCGCCGAGCGGCTGCAGGCCGACCCGCGCTATGGCCGCCCCACCTTGCTGATGCTGCCGTCCGCGCCGCATGAGGTGTTTATCGCCTGGTACCCGCTCAAGGGCACGCCCAACGCCGGGCGCTCGCGCCAGGTGATGGTCGATCCCGTCACATTGGCCGTGAAGGGCGAGCGGGTCTGGGGCGAGCCCGGCCTGTCGCGCCCGTTGCTGCTGCCCACCTTGTTCCAGGTGCACCACTACCTGCTCTCTGGCGAGACGGGCCGCACGATCCTGGGCATCACCGGGATGCTGTTGCTGATTCTGGTGATCGGTGGGGTTGTGCTGTGGTGGCCCAAGCTCAAGCCGCGCGCGGTGCTCAATGCGTTTCGCATCAGCCATGGCGGCTCGTGGTCGCGTTTTAATTACTCGCTGCATCGTACGGCTGGCATTTTTGCGGCGCCGGTGCTGGCGACGATGGCGTTTTCCGGCTGGTACCTGGATTTGCCCAAGTGGGTGACGCCGATCGTGGCTAGCGTGATGACGGTGTCGCCGCCCGGCAAGCCGGCATCGGCGGCAGCGCCCGAGGGCACGCCGCTGCTAGGCGTGGCGCAGGCCGTGAGCGGGGCTCAGGCGCTTTATCCTGCGGCGCTGGTGACGCGGGTCAGCTTTCCGCGCAAGGCGGGGGATCCGTTTGAGGTGCGGCTGCGCCAGCCGGGGGAAGTCCGCCAGGGCAGCGGGGCTACGCGGCTCTGGCTGGATGCCCATACGGGCAAGCGGCTCGGGGTTCGCGATCCGATGGATGCGCCGGCTGGGGATACTTTTCTTAACTGGATGTATCCGCTGCATACCGGGGAGGCGTTCGGATGGGTGGGGCGGGCGTTTATTTCGGTGTTCGGGGTGGTGCCGTTGATGTTTGCTGTTACCGGGGTGTTGATCTGGTGGAAGCGTAGGCGGGGGCATCGGCGGCATGTTGTGCGGACGATGGAGAGGGCTAGCGGTGCTAAGGGCGTTAAGGTGGTGCGGGAGGAGGCGGTGGAGGTTTGATTGCCGGTTGTCTGTGGCTGCAGAATCAGCTTTAAATTCAACGGCTTAACTGCAAATTCAACTGCAGTTTCACCACCCCTGCGGGGCGGCGACCTACTTTTTTGTCTTGCCAAAAAAGTAGGCAAAAAAGGCGCGCCGGATGGGGCGACACCCCCTCGCCCCATACGGCCTTGGCACATCTTGACGGCTCGCTTCGCATCGCGCTGGGGTGTTCCCCGCCTTCAGGGCGGGTCACACGGCTAAGACGAACGGTTGCCGTGCGTCATCGCACGGTTGTCATCCGAGTTCAATCACATGGGTGACAGTTTGAGGCCTGGGGGCTTCCGCTTCCAGGCCTCGATTTCGTCAGATTTCCAGGTTGTCGATCAACCGGGTCGCGCCTAGCTTGGCTGCGGTCAGGATGACCAGCGGTTCGCCGGCTACATATTCTTCGCGGGTGGGGGCTTGCAGGTCCACGCGCTTGCGGATGGCGACGTAGTCGGGTTGCCAGCCGCGGGCTTGCAGGGCGGCCTTGGCGCTGGCTTCGATGGCGGCGAGGTCCGCGCTGGCGCTGTTGGCGGCCAGGACGGTGTCGCGCACTTCGTGCAGTGTCTTGTAGAGCACCGGGGCTTCGGTGCGCTCGTCGGGCGTCAGGTAGCGGTTGCGCGAGGACAAGGCCAGGCCGTCTTCAGCGCGCACGGTTTCGGCGGGGATGATGTCGATCGGCAGCGCGAACTGATGGACCATGCGGCGCACGATCATCAGTTGCTGGTAGTCCTTCTTGCCGAACACGGCCACGCGCGGCTGCGCGCAGGACAGCAGCTTCATCACTACGGTGCATACGCCCTTGAAGAAGCCGGGGCGGAACTCGCCTTCCAGGATGTCGCCCAGGTCGTGCGGCGGCTCCACGCGGTATTCCTGCGGCTCCGGGTACATGTCGCGCTCGGTGGGCGCAAACAGCACATAGACACCTTCCTTTTGCAGCTTCTCGATGTCGTCCTGCAGCGTGCGCGGGTACTTGTCGAAATCCTCATTGGGGCCGAACTGCAACCGGTTGACGAAGATCGACGCGACCACCGGGTCACCATGCTGGCGCGCCAGGCGCATCAGCGACAGGTGGCCTTCGTGCAGGTTGCCCATGGTCGGCACGAACGCCGCCCGGTTCTGCCCGCGCAACTGGTCCCGCAACTCGTGAATGGAGGAGATGACTTTCATGAAGTTGGTGTGCTGGTCGTGGTAGGAATGCCCTGGCGCGGGTGTGCGCCGGGAGGCCGGTCCGGTGCTCTAGGTGGCGCCGATTGTCGGCGGATTGTAGAGCATGTGGCCCGAGGCGGGCGGCGCTATTGGTGCGGCTTAGCTGGGAATGTACGCCAATCGCACATAAATCGGTGCGAAGGGTTCGGCCTGGGTGATCTCGACCAGGGCTTCGCGCGATAGCTCAAGCATGGCGATGAAGTTGACCACCACCACCGGCACGCCCTTGCCGGAACGCACCGCGTCTTCGAAGAGCTCGCTGAACTCCATGAAGCGGGCATGCTGCAGGCGGCGCAGGATGTGGCTCATGTGCTCGCGAACGGACAATTCCTCGCGCGAGATCTTGTGGTGCTGGTTGAGCCTGGCGCGCTTGATCACGTCGGCCCAGGCGGCCTGCAGGTCCACCACTTCCACATCGGGGAAGCGCGGCGCAATGCTCTGCTCGATGTAGACCTGCGAGTGCAGGAAATCGCGCCCGAGCTGCGGCACCTGGTCGATACGCATGGCCGCCAGCTTCATCTGCTCGTATTCGAGCAGGCGGCGGACCAGCTCGGCGCGCGGATCCTCTTCTTCGTCGTCGCTGTCGGACTTTTTCACCGGCAGCAGCATCCGCGACTTGATTTCGATCAGCATGGCGGCCATCAGCAGGTACTCGGCGGCCAGCTCAAGATTGCTCTTACGGATCTGCTCGATATACGTGAGGTACTGACGCGTCACTTGCGCCATCGGGATATCGAGGACGTTGAAGTTCTGCTTGCGGATCAGGTAAAGCAACAGATCCAGCGGCCCCTCGAACGCTTCCAGGAAGATTTCCAGCGCATCCGGCGGGATGTACAGGTCCTGCGGCAGCTTGAACAGGGGCTCGCCGTACAGGCGTGCGAACGCCATGCCGTCGACGGCGGCCGGCGTGGAATCCTGCTCGGGCGTCACGCTCGGCAGCTCGATCGCCGGCTTCAGCTTGTCCTGCTCGCTCTGGTTCATCTAGGGGCGCTCGCTCGGGGGTGGGGCGATGCGGCGGGTAAGGGCTTTAGTCCAGCGAGTAGACGTACGGCTTTTGCGCCACGCGCGAGGCGTCGGCACGGGCACGTTCTTCGAGGTTGATCGGGCTCTTGTCCCACAGCAGGGCGCGGCCCTGGCGTTGCTCCGCTTCCAGGGAAGGGCGCTCGTCCTTGAGCGACTTCAGGAACTGGGTGATATCCGATTCGTAGGCAGCCATGGCGGGAAACAGGGTGAAATTAACAAACAGCGGGGATTTTACCGTATCGGCGGGCCTGGCAACGGGATTGCGCGCGATTCTGCCGTTTTCATCCCGTGCTCTCGCCTTCGGCGACGGCTGTAGTGACGTTTGTGGCGGTCTTTTTGGCGGCGCCGGACAGGCCGGCCGCGCGGGTGTGGTCAAATATCGACTTTGCGTGACGTGCATCAATCGATGAGGATGGACCCAGGGAACCCGTGCACCATGCCCGCCGGCCTTGCCGCCCCTGCCGGCGGACTGCCGGTGGCGCCGGCCGTGCTGCGCCGCCTGATGCACCCGCTGCTGGTGGCCCTGACGCTATCCGCGGGGCCCGCTGCCGCCGCCTATAAAGTCGAGGTGGACGCGCCCAAGCCGATCAAGGAAATCCTGCAGGACCACCTGGACCTGTCGCGCTACCGCACCCGCGAGGATATCTCGCCCGACCAGTTCAACTATATGGTCGAGACCGTGGGCGAGCAGGTCCGCCAGTTCACTTCCACCGAAGGCTATTTCGATCCGCAGACCACCACCAAGGTGGACGGCAGCGGCGACGAGCGCACCGTGCGCATCACGGTGGAGCTGGGCGCGCGCACGGTGATTCGCGCCGTCGACTTGAGCGTGAGCGGCCCGGCCGCCAGCCAGTCGCCGGAGCGGATCGCCGAAATCAGGGCCAAGTGGGGCCTGCCGGTAGCCGCGCCGTTTCGCCAGGCGGACTGGGACAAGGCCAAGGAAGATGCCCTGGTGGCGCTGCAGAGCAACACCTACTACGGCGCCCGCCTGACCGGCTCGCAAGCCCGCATCGAGCCGGATGAGCACGCGGCTGACCTGAGCGCGCGCTTTGCCAGCGGCCCGGCCTACAACATGGGGCCGCTGAAGATCAGTGGGCTGCGGCGCTATCCCGAGCAGATCATCCGCAACGTCAATCCGCTGTATGAGGGCGAGCCGTACCGCGTGGAGCGTTTGCTGGAATTCCAGCGCGCGATCCAGAACCAGCCGTATTTCTCCAATGTGCAGATCGACCTTGGCGAGCAGGAGACGACGGAGGACGGCAAGATTGTCGACACCAGTCCGGACCGGGCCGCCGAGCCCAAGGTTGACATGAGTGCCGACAAGGTCACCGTGCCGGTGTATGTCAGGGTGCGGGAGTATCCCGTCAATCGGCTGTCGTCCGGCGTGGGCTACACCACCGATACCGGCGCCCAGGTCGAAGGCCGATATTCGTACTACAACCTGTTCAACCGCGCCTGGGTGTTCGACTCGCAAGCGCGCATCGAGCAAAAGCGCCAGTACGCATTCGGCGAGATCGCGATGCCGCCGGACAGCAGGACGTACCGCAACAGTGCCTACGCCAGCTACGAACGCACCATCGACCTCGAAAGCACCGACCTGACCAGCCTGCGCACCGGCCTGAAACGGTCCCGCTCGCGCGAGAAGTACGACACCACCATTTCGCTCGACTATTACTACGACAACCTGCAGCCCTTCGGCGAGGCGAACCAGCTCAGCCGGGCGCTGGTGCCTGCCTTTGCCTGGACGCGGCGCGACGTGGACAACCCGGTGTTCCCGCGCCGCGGCAACGTCATCAGCACGCAGGTGGGCGTGGCCGCCAAGCACATGCTGAGCGACGAAACCTTCTTCCGCCTGTACGGGCGTATCCGCCAGTATGTGCCCGTGGGCAAGCGCGACCTGGTGGTGGCCAGGCTGGAGCTCGGCGCGGATATCACCAACGGCGACGTGACCAAGATCCCCGCCTCGCTGCGTTTTCGGGCGGGCGGCACGGATTCGATCCGGGGCTACGGCTACCAGTCGATCGGTACCCGCAACGGCGCCAGCGTGCTGCCGGCCAAGTACCTCGGCACGGCGAGCCTGGAGTACCAGTACTGGTTCCTGCATGACTGGGGCGCCGCGATCTTCTGGGACGTGGGCACGGCCACCGACAACCTGACGGGCGTCAAGCTCTACAACGGCGTGGGCATCGGCGCGCGCTGGCGCAGCCCGGTGGGGCCGGTGCAGCTCGACGTGGGCTACGGCATCCAGGCAAAGCAGTTCCGCCCGCATATCTCGCTGGGAGTCGCGTTCTGATGATTGTTCTGACGATGACGATGCGGCCCGGCCGCCAGCACGGCGGCCTCCATGAACGCAGTTGCAGGGGTTTTGCCACATGAGCATTCCCGACATGCCTCCCGTGCCCGCCTCCGGCGATGTTCCGCCCGGGCCGGCACGGCCGCGCCGCACGCGCCTCGGGCGCTGGCTGGCCTGGTGCGTCGTGGTGCTGCTGTTGTTGGTGCTGGCGGCGCTCGCGGCGGTGGTGCAAGCATTGCGTACGGAGGCCGGCACGCGCCAGCTGTGGTCGCTGGCCACGCGCCTGTCCTCAGGCGCGTTGTCTGGCAAGCTCGAAGGCGGCACGGTGGCGCATGGCCTGCGGTTGCGCGATGTGGTGTTTGCCAGCGGCGAGACACGGGTGACGATTGACCGTGTCGACGGCAGTTGGGCGCTTGGCTGGTCGCCGACCCGCTTGCATGTCAGCGCACTGCGCGTGGGCGCCGTCACGCTGTACCTGCCGCCGTCGCAGCCTGACAGCGCGCCCGCCACCTTGCCAAAATCGCTCGAACTGCCATTGGCAGTGGACGTGGATACGCTCACGCTGGACCGCCTGACCTTGCTGCAAGGGCCGCCGGCCACGCCCAGCGAGATGGTGTTTAGCGACCTGGCGGGCTCGCTGCATTCCGACGGGCAACGCCACCGCATCAGCGTGGAACGGCTGGTCACGCCATACGGCAAGCTGGCCGCCAATGCGCAGATCGCCGGCCAGGCGCCGTTTGCGCTGAACGGCGCCGCGCTGCTGGAGGGCAGCTGGCAGAAGGAATCCTTTAGCATCAGCGCCAATGTGCGTGGCTCGCTTGCCATGCTGCACGCGCAAGCCGAGGCCAGCGGTGATCGCCTGCGCGGCCGCGCCGAGGCGGACCTGACGCCGTTTGGCAAGGTGCCGTTCACCCATGTGCTGGTCAATGGCGAGCACATCAATCCGCGCTTGTTCAGCCCCTCGGCACCGCGTGCCAATCTTTCCGTGCAGGCCGAGTTGCGCCCGGTGGATGGCGCGGCTACGCCGGTGCCGGGCGCAGCGGCCAGCGCCCCGGCGGCACCGCCGGCATCGGCATCGGCAGTTGCAACGTCGGCCTCCACGCCCGCCGCCAAGCCTGGCAGCGCCCACGACAGCGCGCCCCTGCGCGTGGCGGGCGACGTGCGCATCGTCAACCACGAGGCCGGCAAGCTCGACGCCGAGCGCCTGCCGGTGGAATCGGTGCAAGCGCATATCGAGGTCAGCGAGGTGGCGCAGATGGTGCGCGACCTGCACGTGGCGCTGGCCGGCGGCGGCGAGATCCGCGGCGGCGGTGCGCTGCGCGATGGCCGCGGCGGCTTCGACCTCGACGTGCGCGACCTCGACCCGCAGGCCCTCTATGGCAGCCTGAAGCGCGTGCGCTTGTCCGGGCCGGTGAGCTTGCGGATGGAGCCCGGCCGCCAGAGCGTGGCGCTGGACCTGGCCGGCGGCGAGTACAAGCTCTTTGCCGATGCGCATCTGGATGCCGAGGCAGTGACGTTGACCTCGCTGCGTGCCGGCATCGGCGCGGGCACGCTTAACGCCGATGGCAAGCTGTCGCTGAAGGACACGCAGCCCTTCAGCTTCAAGGGCAAGCTGATCAATTTCGACCCGGCCCGCGTGGCCGAGGTGGCGCCCGGGCGCATCAATGCGGACTTCACCGCCAGCGGCACGCTAGCGCCGGAGCACCGCGTGGCGCTGGACTTCGCGGTGCGCGACAGCGTCTATGCAGGGCTGCCGATGCGTGGCGAGGGCAAGCTGCGGCTGGCAGGCGAGCGCTTGCTGCCGAGCCAGGCCACGCTGGAGATGGCCGGCAACCAGGCCCAGATCAACGGCAGCTTTGGCGCGCGCGGCGACCGCCTGAAAGTGCATGTGGACGCGCCGCAGCTCGATCGGCTCAAGTTCGGCGTGGCCGGCGTGCTAAAGCTCGACGCGGACATCACCGGCACGCTGGCGCGGCCCGAGATCGTGGCCAGCTATGCCGCGCAGTCGCTGGTGGTGGGCCCGCACCACGTGGCCAGCGCCAGCGGCAGCGCCGAGTTGCGCGGGGGGCTGAACGGCACGCTCGCGCTGAAACTGAACGCCCGCGACTATCGCGGCCCGGTCGCCACGCTGCGCACGCTCGATGCCTCGCTCAGCGGCACCCAGGCCAGCCATGCCTTCGACCTGAAGGCGGCCGGCGCGTTGCACGACAAGCCGATGCAACTCGCCTTGTCGGGGCAGGGCGCCTGGCAGGGGGCGGCCGGCTGGAAGGGCACCATCGGCTCCTTGGAGGAGCGCGGCACGGTCAACGTGCGGCTGATCGCGCCGACGCAACTGCAGGTGGCGGACCAGCGCGTGCATCTCGGCGCGGCCAGCCTGCAGTTCGAGCGCGCCCGCGTGACTGTGGACAGCTTCGATTTCGACCACGGCCGCGTCCGCACCCAGGGCAACCTCGATGGCCTGCAGGTGGCCAACGTGCTGCGCCTGGCCGAGGCCTTGACGGGCGAGGCGCCGCCGGTGCGCTCGGACCTGGTCTTGGACGGCCGCTGGAACATCACGCTGGCCGAGTCTGCCTCCGGCTTTGCCGAGCTGCGCCGGCGCAGCGGCGACGTCTCGGTGAGCGCCGGGCGGGGCTACACCGCGCTGGGCCTGGGAGAAACCGCGCTGCGCGCCGAGTTTGCCGGCAGCCGCGTCAACCTGAAAGGCGGCATCGAGGCCGCACGGGTCGGCAAGGTGGTGGTAGACGCCTCCGCCGGGCTGATCCAGGAGCAGGGCCTGATGACGGTGACGCCGGCTTCCACGCTGGCGGGCAAGGTCTCGCTGGATGTGCCGAAGATCAAGTCGCTGGAGGCGCTGAGCGGCCCGCAATACGCGTTCGATGGCAAGCTGGCGGCAGTCCTGCAACTGGCGGGCAGCGTCGGGCAGCCCCTCGTTACCGGCAACATCGACGGCACCGGCATCGCCATCACGCTCTACGACCTGGGTATCCAGCTGACCGATGGCATCGTGCACGTGGTGCTCGACCAGAACACCATCGAGCTCAAGCAGGTGGAGTTCCGCGGCGGCGACGGCAAGATCGTGGCCACCGGCAACGTGAAACTGGGCGACACCGATCCCAACCTGACGGGCAAGATCGTGGCCGACAAGCTCCAGCTCTTTGCCAGCCCCGAGCGCACGCTGATCATTTCCGGTGATGCCAGCATCGCCAACGAGAATCGCCAGATCGTGATCCGCGGCAAGTTCCGCGTGGATCGCGGCTTGTTCGACCTGCCCAAGGCCGGCGCCCCGGAGCTGGGCGACGACGTAGTGGTGGTGCGCCGCCGCGACCAGCGCGAGATCAAGACCGCCGCCACGCCGGTGCCGGAGGCCAAGCCGGCCAGCCGCTTCAGCCCGCTGATCGACCTCACGCTCGACCTTGGCGACAATTTCCGCTTCCGCGGGGCCGGCGCGGACCTGCGCCTGGGCGGGCAGCTTGGCGTGCGCAGCGCCCCACTGACGCCGCTGCGCGCCACCGGCACCATCCGCGTGACCGACGGCACCTATGAAGCGTTCGGGCGCAAGCTCAACATCGAGCGCGGCATCGTCAATTTCAACGGGCCGGTGGACAATCCCAACCTCAATATCCGCGCCATGCGCCGCAACCAGGAAGTGGAGGCGGGGGTGGAGGTGACCGGCACGGTACGCCTGCCGCGCGTCAAGCTGGTGTCCGAGCCGAATGTGCCGGAGGAGGATAAGCTGTCATGGCTCATGTTCGGCTACGGCGCGGAAGGCGCCGCGGCCGGACAGCAGCAGCAACTGAGTGCGGGGGCCCTGGGCGGTGCCGCGCTGGGCATGCTGGGCGGGCGCGCGGGCAAGGGGATCGTGCAGCATCTGGGCATCGACGAGTTTTCGATCGGGCCAAGCACGGCCGGCCTCAACGACCAGCAGGTGGTCAGCGTGGGCAAGGCCGTGACCGAAAAGATCTCGGCGGGCTATGAGCAGAGCCTGACCAGTGCCAGCAACGTGGTCAAGCTGACCTGGGCATTCTCGCGGCGCTGGTCGCTGATTGCCAAGGGCGGCTCGATCAACGGGCTTTCGGTGCTGTTTAACCGCCGCTTCGACAGTTGGGGTAATTTGTTCACGGGCGCGTCCAGCCGCGCCGGAACCGCGAGGAGCCAGACCGATGCCAGCCAGGATGCCGACAGCAATGCAACGGACGCAGCCGCGCCCGCGCAGCCCTGAGACACGCGCCATGATCTGCGTGCCGCCCACCTCCGCCACCTCCGTCACTGCCGCGTCTTACCGACGCCTTGCCGCCATGGGACTGATTTCCTCCGTGCTTGCCCTGTTCGGGTGCGACCAGCAAAAGGTCGACGAAGCGATGAAGAAGGCGGGCGATACCGCGCACGCCACCTGGAACTCGGTCAAGCCCGACAGCCAGTTGTTCAAGGGCATCGTGGTGGGCGAATCCAGCGAGGACGACGTGCGCAAACAGGCCGGGCGCCCGGAGATCACCTGGGAAGAAGAGGACGGCGGCCGCCGGCTGGAATACCCGCGCGGCCCGGAAGGCGCCACCACCTGGATGGTGACGATCGGCGCCGATGGCAAGGTGCGCGCGATCGAGCAGGTGCTGACCGCGGAGAACTTCGCGCGCGTGCGCGCCGGCATGAGCCGCGACGATATCCGCCGCCTGGTCGGCAAGCCTACCAAGGTGGAAGCTTTCGCGCTCAAGAAGGAAGAGGTGTGGGGCTACCGCTGGTGGGAAAGCGCGCAGGAGAAGGCGTTCTTCAACGTGCATTTCAACGCTGACGGCAAGGTAACGCACACCTCGCGCAGCGACGAGAGGCTGCAGGGCGGTTAGCCTGCCGCGGGCCGCTCGGCCCGCTCTGCGAGCAAGACGCCGGCCCTGGCACAGGCTGCGGCCAGCGTGTCGCAATAGTTTGCCGTGCCCATCTGTTCCAGGAAGCCCGCGCGCCGCATCAGCGACATCACCTGTGCTGCCGCGGCGCACAGCACCAGCGTGCCGCCACGCCGCGCCAGCGTCTTGCGCAAGGCGTCCAGCGTGTCCAGGCCGGTGGTGTCCAGTGCCACCAGCTTGCCCACGTCCAGGATCAGCACCGCCGGTACCGGCTGCGTGCGGTCGCGGGGGTCGATCAGCGCTTCCACTTTGTTGACGGCGCCGAAGAAGAGCGCGCCGGTCATGTGATAGGCCGCCACCTCGCCGGCCGGCAGCGGCCTGCCGTCGGCCGCCGGGGGCAGCGCGGCTGGCGCGATCGCCTCGATCTGCGTGAGCGCGGCCATGCGGTAGATGAAGAACAGGCAGGCGAGCACCAGTCCCACCTGCACCGCCACGGTCAGGTCGAACACCACGGTCAGCACGAAGGTGCCGAGCAGGATGATGCGGTAGTTGTTGCTGTAGCGCTTCAGGTGCGTCAGCCCGAACACATGCCACTCGCCCATGTTCCACGCCACGTAGAGCAGGATGGCGGCCAGCGTGGCGAGCGGGATGGCGCTGGCCAGTGGCGCCGCCACCAGCACGATCAGCAGCAGCGTGGCGGCGTGGATCATGCCAGCCACCGGCGTGCGCCCACCGCTGCGTACGTTGGTGACGGTACGGGCGATGGTGCCCGTGGCCGGCAGGCCGCCGAAGAACGGCGTGACGATATTGGCGATGCCCTGCGCCATCAGTTCCTGGTTGGGATCGTGGCGGTCGTCGATCAGGCTGTCGGCCACGCGTGCGCAGAGCAGCGATTCGATGGCGCCGAGCAGGGCGATGGTCAGGGTGGGCGCCACCAGTTGCTGGACCAGTTGCCAGCTCAGTTGCGGCAGCGCAAACGGCGGCAGGCCCTGCGGAATGCCGCCGAAGCGCGTGCCGATGGTCTCCACCGGCAAGTGCAGCAGGGCATTGGCCGCGGTGGCTAGCACCAGCGCTGTCACCGTGCCGGGAACCATGGCCAGCGCGCGGCCAAGGCGGCCGTGCGCATTGGACGGGCTTGCCGGGTTTGCCGCAATCGTCGATACGGGGCGCCAGCGCTTGCCTGCCAGCAGGGCCAGGCGCGACCAGCCCGCCACCACCACCAGCGAGCTGACCGCCAGTGCCACCGTGGGCCAGGACACCGTGGGCAGGGCGCGTCCCAGCACACGCATCTGCGAAAGGAAGTTGCCAGGCAGCTTGCCGGTTTGCAGGCCAAGGAAATCGGCGATCTGCGAGACCATGATCAGCACGGCGATGCCGTTGGTGAAGCCGATCACGATGGCCACGGGGATAAAGCGGATCAGGGTGCCTAGCCGGAACAGCCCCATGGCGAACAGCAGGCCGCCCGCCAGGATGGTAGCGATCAGCAGGTTGGCCACGCCGTAGCGCGCCACGATGCCGTAGACGATGACGATGAAGGCGCCGGCGGGACCGCCGATCTGCACCGGCGAGCCGCCCAGCGCGGCGATCAGGAAGCCCGCGATGATGGCGGTGAACAGGCCGGCCTGCGGTGGCATCCCGCTGGCGATGGCAAAGGCCATCGCCAGCGGCAGCGCCACCACACCCACGGTGAGGCCGGCGGCGAGGTCCTTGAAGAAGAGGGCGCGGTTGTAGTCGCGCAGGCTGTCGAGCAGGCGCGGGTGGAAGGCGGCGAGGGGGAAGGGCTGGCGTAGGCGCGGCCTGCCGCCAGCGGGCGGCGCTGGCGTGCCAGCGGGGGCGGGGGCGTGGCCGGGAACGCTGTCGGGCATGCCAGGAAATCCCATCAACACCCTGTCGGGCATGGGTGCAGTATGGGCTTCCCGGGGGCGTGGCGTCAATCGGCGCCGGCGCCATGGCGCGTTGGCGGCTCAGCGCTGGCGCGCCTCACCGCCCCCGCGGGTCAGCCGATGCGCATGCCCGGCACAGCGCCTTCGTGCGGCTCCAGGATCCAGAGGCCCGGCGTGGCTTTCTCATCCGCTGCCGATGCGGCCAGCACCATGCCCTCGGACAGCCCGAACTTCATCTTGCGCGGAGCCAGGTTGGCCACCATCACGGTGAGCTTGCCCACCAGCTGCTCGGGCGTGTAGGCCGACTGGATGCCGGAGAAGACGTTGCGCGTCTTGCCTTCGCCCAGGTCCAGCGTGAGCTGCAGCAGCTTGCTCGATCCTTCCACCTTCTGGCAGTCCACGATCTTGGCCACGCGCAGGTCGATCTTGGCGAAGTCGTCGATTGTGATGGTGTCGGCGATGGGCTCGATCGACGCAGCGGCGGCATCCGCTTCACCGGCGGGCGCGGTGGCCTGCAGCGAGTCGCGGTTGGCGGCCAGCAGCGCGTCGACCTGCTTGGCATCCACGCGCGTCATCAGGTGCGAGTACGGCTGCACCGGGCGCGAAGCCGAGAGTTGCTTGTCGATGCCGCGCCAGTCCAGCGGCTCGATATTGAGGAATCGCTCCACGCCCGCGGCCATTTGCGGCACCACCGGCTTGAGGTAGACGGTGAGCAGGCGGAAGGCTTCCAGCGAGACCGAGCACGCAGCGTGCAGGGCCGCGCGCTTGCTTTCGTCGCGTGCCAGCTCCCACGGCTTCTCCGTGTCGACGAAGGCGTTCACCGAATCCGTGAGCTCCATCACCAGGCGCAGCGCCTTGCTGTACTCGCGGGCTTCATAGAACTGTGCCACTTGCGGCGCGGCTTCACGCAATTGCTTGAGCAGCGGGTTGGCCAGCGCGGCCTCGTCCACCACGCCGTCGAAACGCTTGACCAGGAAGCCGGCGGCGCGGCTGGCAATGTTGACGTACTTGCCGATCAGGTCGCTGTTCACGCGCGCAATGAAGTCATCGAGGTTCAGGTCGAGGTCTTCCATGCTGGCGTTGAGCTTGGCGGCGAAGTAGTAGCGCAGCCATTCCGGGTTCATGCCGGTGTCGATATAGCTCTGCGCGGTAATGAAGGTGCCGCGCGACTTGCTCATCTTGGCGCCGTCCACCGTCAGGAAGCCGTGGGCAAACACGTTGGTGGGCGTGCGGTAGCCCGAGAAGCGCAGCATGGCCGGCCAGAACAGCGTGTGGAAGTACAGGATGTCCTTGCCGATGAAATGATATTGCTCGGCGGTGGAGTGCGGGCCTACCCAGGCGTCGAAATCGATGCCCTTCTTTTCGGCCAGGTTCTTGAAGCTGGCGTAGTAGCCGATCGGCGCATCCAGCCACACGTAGAAATACTTGCCGGGAGCGCCGGGAATCTCAAAGCCGAAGTAGGGCGCATCGCGCGAGATGTCCCAGTCCGAGAGCGTGGAAGCCTCGCCTTCGGCGCCCAGCCATTCCTGCATCTTGTTGGCCGCTTCCGGCTGGGCCAGGTCGGCCACCCACTCGCGCAGGAAGGTTTCGCAGCGCGGGTCGGACAGCTTGAAGAAGTAATGCGCGGAGGACTTGCGCACCGGGGTGGCGCCCGACACCACCGAGTACGGGTTTTTCAGGTCGGTGGGCACGTAGGTCGTGCCGCAGACTTCGCATGAGTCGCCGTACTGGTCCTTGGCGCCGCACTTCGGACATTCGCCCTTGATGAAGCGGTCCGGCAGGAACATGTTCTTGACCGGGTCGTAGAACTGCTCGACCTCGCGCTCGGCGATCAGGTCCTCGGCCTTCAGCGCCAGGTAGATCTTCTCGGAGAGCTGCTTGTTCTCATCCGAGTCGGTGCTGTAGTAGTTGTCGAACGACACCATGAAGCTGTCGAAGTCGCGCTTGTGCTCGGTCCACACGCGATCGATCAGCTGCTTGGGCGTAATGCCTTCCTTCTCGGCCCGCAGCATCACCGGAGTGCCGTGCGTGTCGTCCGCGCCGACGTAGTAGACCTCGTTCGCCATCATGCGCTGGAAGCGCACCCAGATGTCGGTCTGGATGTATTCCACCAGGTGGCCGATATGGATCTGGCCGTTGGCGTAGGGCAGGGCAGAAGTAACGAGGATGCGACGTGCGGTCATGGAAAAATTGCCGGTCAGGAGGGGGGTGGACGGTAAGGCGGGGGGCGTCGCCACCAAAGTCGGGCGGGCACCGTGAGAGGGCTATTCTAACAAGCGGGGCGGGCAGCGCGTGCACTGCGGCAGCGCGCAGGCGGAAGAGAGGGCTTCGAGTGGTATTTAGTGACGCAAGAGGCGCTCAATAAACTGAGGACAAAAAAAGCGCCGGTCAGAGCCGGCGCAGCTTTCCACAACGGAAAAGGAGGAGAAATCAGGTACCGCCCGGGAGGTCAGCCACCCATCGCGAGCCAGCAACGGTGACAAGCGGTACCTATTTCTATGACCGCATCATCTCTGAATTGGTTTCAAATAAATTTCGACCCGGCGATTTTGTGCGCGCCCGGCCTCGGTGGCGTTGTCCGCGACCGGCTGGGTCTGGCCCCGTCCTTCGGCTGCCAGGCGGGTCCGGGCAACGCCTCGGTCACCCAGGTAGGTTGCGACGCTCTGGGCGCGGCGCTGCGACAACTGCATGTTGTAGTTCGGGTTGCCGGTGCTGTCGGTATGGCCCACCACGGTGGCGGAGACGTCCTGTTGCTGGGCAAGGGTCTGCGAGACCTGGTCGAGCACCGAGCGGAACGACGGCTTGATGGTGGCGCTGTCCGTATCGAAGGTCACCTGGCTCGGGATGTTCACCTTGAGCGAGCCGTCCGGCTGCTCGGTGATCTGCGTGCCCGTGCCCGCCGTGTCCTTGTTCAGCTTGCCGCGGATTGCGTTCCAGTTGTAACCCGTGGCCCCGCCCAGGGCCCCGCCGACCGCCGCGCCGACGAGCGTGCCGGTGGTATTGCCGCCGATCAGGTTGCCCAGGCCGGCGCCGACCGCAGCGCCCACGCCGGTGCCGACCGCGGTCTGGGTGCCTTGCTCTGTGGCGCAGCCCGCGGCAAGGGTGGCGACAATGGCAAGGCTGACGAGCTTGAGTTTCATGCTTTCTCCTTCAGGACGAAGCGTTTTGGCTGATTTTGAAGTGGTGCGCGCAACACCGCTAGAAATAACGCGGAAGACACCTGAATACAAGGGCCCGGACCGTATTCACCGGGCTCGCGTTCCTGGCGCACTACAATAAGGAGATGGTGCCGGGTGCACAAGCCTGTTGCTGTGACAGTTGTAAGTGCGTGTAATTCCACGTGTAGATCCTCGGCTTGCCGCTCTCGCATTACCCTCACGTTACCCTTGCGCCGCACTTCGCTCATACTTTGATAAAGTACGCGCCTTCCCCCATATTCCCATATTCAGTAGCGGAGATTGTCTTGAGCCTCACCGTCGACCAGGTTACCGAAGTCCTGCGCACCGTGATCGACCCCAACACGGGCCGGGATCTGGTGTCCACCCGTTCGGCTCGCAATGTGCGGGTCGAAGGCGGCGATGTGTCGCTGGAAGTGGAGCTGGGTTATCCCGGCAAGAGCCAGCTGGAACCGATCCGCAAACAAGTGGTGGATGCGCTGCGCCAGTTGCCTGGCGTGGCCAATGCCAACGTGGCCGTCAGCATGAAAATCGTGGCCCACGCGGTGCAGCGCGGCGTCAAGCTGCTGCCGGGCGTCAAGAACGTGATCGCCGTGGCGTCGGGCAAGGGCGGCGTGGGCAAGTCCACCACCGCCGTCAACCTGGCGCTGGCGCTGTCCGCCGAGGGTGCCCGCGTGGGCATGCTCGACGCCGACATCTACGGCCCGAGCCTGCCCATGATGCTGGGCATCGATGGCCGCCCGGAGTCGTCCGATGGCCAGACCATGGAACCGCTCGAAGGCCACGGCCTGCAGGCCAACTCGATCGGCTTCCTGATCGAGCAGGACAACCCGATGGTGTGGCGTGGCCCGATGGTGACCTCGGCGCTGGAGCAGTTACTGCGCCAGACCAACTGGCACGATCTCGATTACCTGATCGTCGACATGCCGCCGGGCACCGGCGACATCCAGCTGACGCTGTCGCAGAAAGTGCCGGTGACGGGTGCCGTCATCGTCACCACCCCCCAGGATATCGCCCTGCTGGACGCCAAGAAGGGCCTGAAGATGTTCGAGAAGGTGGGCATCCCCATTCTCGGCATCGTCGAGAACATGGCTGTCTACTGCTGCCCGAACTGCGGCCACGTCGAGCATATCTTCGGCGAAGGCGGTGGCGAGAAGATGTGCGAGGACTACGGCGTGGACCTGCTGGGCAGCATGCCGCTTAACCGCTCGATCCGCGAGCAGACCGACACCGGCCGGCCCACCGTGGTGTCCGATCCTGATAGCCCGATCGCCGAGCTGTACCGCGCCATGGCGCGCAAGGTGGCTATCAAGGTGGCCGACCGCGCCCGCGATATGACCAGCAAGTTCCCCAGTATCGTGGTGCAGAACACCTGATCCCCATGGACACGCCAGCCGACTCCGCTGCAGGCAACCCGGCCCCCGACGCCGTGCCCGCTGGCCGGCCCGGCGTGACCATGGCCGTGGTGATGCGCCGCGTGCCGCTGGCCAGCCGCTGGCAGCCTTGGAAATGGGAACTCGGCGCCGTGCTGCCGGATCTTGGCGAGTTTGGCGCCGTGCCCCACTGCCTGGCGCAGGACGAACACGGCGCGCGCTGGCTGTACCCGGGCTACGCTGTCACGCTGTTCCGCGACGAGGCCGAGGGTTATTACCTCAACCTCACTTCCACCGCGCCCTGCTGGTTCGTGCTGTGGCGAATGGCAGAGGAGGGCGGGCAGGCTGCCGTGCCGACATCGCGAGACGGCGAGCCGCTGCCGGTGCCGGTGACGGTGACACTGTCCTACAACGAGGCTGGACGCTGGCTCGACGCCGGCGAAACCGTCGAGAACGTGCCGCTGGCCCCTGAGCAGCTGGAGTGGCTGCAAGCCTACGTGGCCCAGTACTACCACCCCGAGCCCAAGAAACGCCGCCGCCCGGAATCATTCAAGGCGCCGGAGGACAGGGCGCGCTACTGATGCTGGCAGACCGCGCATGAGCGATGCTTCCTTCCTGTCGCGCTGGTCCCGCCGCAAGGCCGCGGCGCGCGACGGCAAGCCGCTTGAGGCTGAGCCACCCCTGCCGGCGGAATCATCCGTGCCTCCCGGCAAGGATGCACCAGTAGCCCAGGCACTGCCAGACCCCGTTCCACCTACCCCACCCGCTGAACCGCTCCCCACGCTAGCCGATGCCGCCTTGCTGCAGCCGGGCGACAGCATCGCTCGCTTCGTCGCGCGCGGCGTGGACGAGAACGTGAAGCGCGCCGCGCTCAAGACGTTGTTCGCCGATCCGCATTTCAACGTGATGGACGGCCTCGATACCTATATCGACGACTACAGCCAGCCCGATCCGATTCCGCTTGATGTGCTGCGGCGTATGCGCCAGTCCGAGACGCTGGGGCTGTTCGCGCCCACCGATGAGGAACTGGCGGCGGCTCGCGCACAGCAAGAAGGGCCCGATGTGCAAGATGCCGCCCTGGTGACGCCCGAGCCGTTTGCTGCATTGCCGCAAACAGCCGGCGAGGCTGGGGAGGCCGGCATTGCCACCGCCACCGCAACTGCAACCGCCACCGATGCCGATGCCGATGCCGATGCCGATGCCGATACTGGCTTGCCTCCTGCCGCGTCCCCGGCCGGCACTTCCGCCCCAGGCAAACACGCGTAGTCGCTGCCCTTGGCGCGGCCTACAATAGGCTTCCCCCACATTCAGCTGGCGGCAAGACTCCCAACAAATGGAGCGGCCAGGCCGGCCAGCCTCACTCTCCATGCCGACGCTGATCTGCAATTGCAACGACACGATGCCGCTTGACGGGGCGGCATTGTCGGGCAATGTTCCCGCGCCCGCGGGTGGCGTGAAGACGCCACTCAAGGTCCATCATCTGCTGTGCCGCCGCGAGATTGGAGACTTCACCGCCGCGCTCGCCGGCACCGACGATGTCATCGTGGCTTGCACGCAGGAGCGCGCGCTGTTTACCGAGGTAGCCGCCCGGCGCCAGGCCGAGGGCACCATGACGGCGCCCGTGCGCTTCGTCAATATCCGCGAGACCGGTGGCTGGTCGCAGGGGGCGCGGCGCGACCCGAAAACCGCCAACGCCAAGATCGCTGCCTTGCTGGCCGCCGCCGCGCTGCCGGACCCGGATCCGGTGCCCGTGGTGGACTACCGCTCTGGCGGCGCTGTGCTGGTGCTAGGCCCCGCCGACCGTGCGATTCCCTGGGCCGGCAAGCTGGCCGAAGCCGGCATGGATGTTTCGGTGCTGCTCAGCGCCGCCGCCGCCGGGGCCATGGCCCCGGCCGGCCTGCCCGCCTCGCGGGCGTTCCCCGTGCACAGCGGCAAGCTGGTCAAGCTCGGCGGCTGGCTGGGCGCCTTCGAGGCCAGCTGGGAGACCGGCGCGGGACGCAGCAACCCGATCGACCTGGACCTGTGCACGCGCTGCAATGCCTGCATCGACGCTTGCCCGGAAGACGCCATCGATTTCAGCTACCAGGTGGACCTGGACCGCTGCCACTCGCATCGCGCTTGCGTGAAGGCCTGCGGCGCCGCTGCCGCGATCGATTTCGAGCGCCCGGCCGCCACTGCCACGGAACGCTTCGACCTGGTGTTCGACCTGGCCGACACGCCCGCCTTGCTCATGCACGCGCCGCCGCAGGGCTACCTGTACGCCGGCGCGGATGCGCTGCGCCAGCAGGCGCAGGCATTGGCACTGGTCCAGTTGGTGGGCGAGTTCGAGAAGCCGAAGTTCTTCCAGTACAAGGAGAAACTCTGCGCGCATGGCCGCAACCAGACCACGGGTTGCACGGCCTGTATCGACATCTGCTCCACCGAAGCGATCCGCTCGCAATGGCACGACGGGCGCGGCCGCATTGAGGTCACGCCAAACCTGTGCATGGGCTGCGGCGCCTGCACCACGGTGTGCCCAACCGGCGCCATCAGCTATGCCTATCCCAAGCCGGATCACCTCGGCGAGCGCTTGCGCACCCTGATCTCGGCCTACCGCGCTGCGGGCGGGCGCGACGCGGTGCTGTTGCTGCATGGCGAGGAGTACGGCAATGCGCCCATCCTGGCGTTGGGCCGCGCTGCGCGCGCCGGACAGGCCAACGGCATGCCGCCCAATGTGATTCCGGTGGGGTTGTTCCACCCGGCCGCGTGCGGGCTTGAGCTGTGGCTGGCGGCCATCTGCTGGGGCGCTGGACGTGTCGCCGTGATGCTCACCGGTGACGAGGCCCCGCAATACCGCACGGCGCTGGCCGGGCAGGTAGCAGTGGGGCAGGCTATTCTGGCGGGCCTCGGCTATGACGGCGAATGCCTGTCGCTGGTCGATGGCCCGGATGCCGTCACGCTGGACGTGCAACTATCGGCCTTGGCCGCGCCGGGGAGCAGCCGACCGGCCGCGCCACCCGCCGTGTTCCACGCTGCGGCCGCCAAGCGCGAGACGCTGGATTTTGCGCTGGATCATCTCGTGCGCAATGCGCCGCGCCCGGCCGCCAGCGTTGCGCTGCCTGCCGGAGCGCCGCTGGGCGCGGTGGCGGTGGACACCGGGCGCTGCACGTTGTGCATGGCCTGCGTTGGCGCCTGTCCCTCGCAAGCCCTGCGCGATAATCCCGAGCAGCCGGTGCTGGGCTTCCTGGAGCGCAACTGCGTGCAGTGCGGCTTGTGCGAGAAGACCTGCCCGGAAGACGCCATCACCCTGGTGCCCCGCTTGCTCACCGGTGAGCAAGCGCGCCGCACCGTGACGTTGGCCGAGACCCAGCCCTTCCATTGCATTCGCTGCGCCAAGCCGTTCGGCACCGCCCAGATGGTGCATGCCATGCTGGCCCGGCTGGCGAGCCACCCGGCGTTTGCCGGCGAGGCCGCCGAGCGCCTGAAGATGTGCGGCGATTGCCGCGTTGTCGACATGATGGAAAAGAACAGCGGCGAGGCCAGCGGCAACGCCTTGCAGTAGCCAAGCAGGCCATCCTTGAGAATCATCACGACATGACAGATTTCCAGCCTATCCAGCTGATCCCTCCGGTCGCCCACGCGGCGCCCGACGCAGAAGACACCGCCCGGGCGGACCTGTACGGCCTGCTGGCCACGCTGCTGTATCGCGCGCCGGATGCCGCGCTGCTGCACCATATCGCCGCCAACCGCGCGCACGGCGAGGACGCCGCCACGCCGCTGGGCGACGCCTGGAACGATTTGTGCGACGCAGCATCGGTCACCACGGCCGAGCAAGCCAGCGACGAATACCAGCAATTGTTCGTCGGCGTGGGCAAGCCGGAAGTCCTGCTGTACGGCTCCTACTACCAGACCGGCTTCCTCAATGAGCGCCCGCTGGTGGCGCTGCGCGACGACCTGGCGCGCTATGGCCTGGTGCGCCAGGACAATGTCAGCGAAACCGAGGATCACATCGCCACATTGTGCGAGGTGATGCGCTTCCTGGTGGCGGGCGAGGACGGTGGCGTGGCAAACCTTGCCGAGCAGCAGCACTTTTTCTCGCGCCATCTGCAGTCATGGGTGGAAACCCTGTGCGACAGCGCGGCGGCGCATCCGCAAGCGCAGCTCTATGCCCGCGTGGCCGCGCTGCTGAAGGCCTTCATGGCGGTCGAGGCGATCGCGCTGGACATGCATTGATCGCACGCAAGTTCTTGATTGCCATCATGGAAATCCCGGGGAGTCATGGTCTTTCGACACATATCATTCTAAAATAGGCAATAGCATTCATAACAGGATTGGTAATCGGTCTGGACAGGCCGAGGAGCCCCCCCAAAATGAAAGACAAGCAGCCGAAGGCCGCGCGCCGCGCCTTCCTTGCCGGCACCGGGGTTGTTGCCGCGGCCGGCGCCGCCGCCGCGCTGACTTCGCGCGGTCCGGCCATGCCCGCCGTGCCCAGCCTGGCGGCGGCCATTCCCGATGTCACGTCGACCGACGGCGACGGCTACCGGGTCACAGAGCATATTCGCAAGTACTACCGGACTACGCTGGTGTGAGTGGCCGCGCCTGGCGCACGCCTCGCTCTACCTCGTTTCCATCCTGGGGTGACACATGATCTTGACCCGCAAACGCGCGGCGCAGGGCAGCGCATCTTCGCAACTGGCTAGCGGCTCGGGCGAGCGCGCTGGCGGCCGGCTCTCCGAGCGTCTGGCTGCCGGGCTGGCGGGTGCCATGCCCACCATGGACCGGCGCAGCTTTCTCAAGCGCTCCGGCATCGGGGTGGGCGCGGGGCTGGCGGCTTCGCAGCTGACGCTGTTGCGCCGGGCCGATGCCGCGGATGCCTCAGGTGCGGCGGCCGGCGGCGAGGACAAGGGCAATATCGTGGTGCGCCGTACCGTGTGTGGCCACTGCTCGGTGGGGTGCGCGGTCGATGCCGTGGTGCACAACGGCGTGTGGGTGCGCCAGAACCCTGTCTTCGATTCGCCGATCAACATGGGCGCGCACTGCGCCAAGGGCGCCGCGCTGCGCGAGCACGGCCACGGCGAGTACCGGCTGAAGTACCCGATGAAGCTGGTGAACGGCAAATACCAGCGCGTCAGTTGGGATCAGGCGCTCGACGAGATCACCGCCAGGATGAAAGAGATCCGCCAGCAGACCGGGCCGGACTCGATGTTCTTCGTCGGTTCCTCCAAGCACAGCAACGAAGGGTCCTACCTGCTGCGCAAGTGGGTATCGTTCTTCGGCACCAACAACACCGACCACCAGGCACGCATCTGCCACTCCACCACGGTGGCCGGCGTGGCCAATACGTGGGGCTATGGTGCGATGACCAATTCGTACAACGATATGCAGAACGCCCGCGCGGCGCTGTATATCGGCTCCAACGCGGCCGAGGCGCACCCGGTGTCGATGCTGCACCTGCTGCACGCCAAGGAGAACGGCTGCAAGGTGATCGTGGTCGATCCGCGCTACACCCGTACGGCCGCGAAGTCCGATTACTACGTACGGGTCCGCTCGGGCACCGATATCGCTTTCCTGTTCGGCGTGCTGTACCACATCTTCCAGAACGGCTGGGAAGACCAGAAGTACATCAACGATCGCGTCTACGGCATGGACCGCGTCAAGGAGGAAGTCCTCGCCAAGTGGACGCCGGACAAGGTCGAGGAAGTCTGCGGCGTGCCCGAGGCGCAGGTCCATCAGGTTGCCGAGATCATGGCCAAGAACCGGCCCAGCACGCTGGTGTGGTGCATGGGCCAGACCCAGCACACCATCGGCAACGCCATCGTGCGCGCCTCCTGCATCGTGCAGCTGGCGCTGGGCAATATCGGCGTGTCGGGCGGCGGCGCCAACATCTTCCGCGGTCACGATAACGTGCAGGGCGCGACCGACGTGGGCCCCAACCCGGACTCGCTGCCGGGTTACTATGGCCTCGCCACTGGCGCCTGGAAGCACTATGCCGCGGTGTGGGGCGTCGACTACGAATGGATCAAGAAGCAGTACGCCTCGCAGGCGATGATGGAGAAGTCCGGCACCACGGTGTCGCGCTGGATCGATATCGTGACCGAGAAGCCTGAGCTGATCGACCAGGACAACAACGTCCGCGGGGTGTTTTTCTGGGGCCACGCGCCCAACTCGCAGACGCGCGGCCTGGAGATGAAAAAGGCGCTCGACAAGCTCGACTTGCTGGTGGTGATCGACCCGTATCCGTCAGCCACCGCCGCGATGGCCAACATGCCGCCGGCGGAAGGCGACAAGGTCAACCCGAACCGCGCGGTCTACCTGCTGCCGGCCTGCACGCAGTTCGAGACCACCGGGTCCTGCACGGCCTCCAACCGCTCGCTGCAGTGGCGCGAGAAGGTGATCGAGCCGCTGTTCGAGTCGATGCCGGACCACACCATCATGCAGGCCTTCGCCGAGCGGCTCGGCTTTGGCAAGGAGCTGTCGAAGAACTTCAAGCTCAACGAGGTCAAGCGCGCGGGCCGGACCTGGATGGAGCCCGAAGTCGAATCCATCCTGCGCGAGATCAATGCCAGCAACTGGACCATCGGCTACACCGGGCAATCTCCCGAGCGGCTCAAGTCGCATATGCGCAATATGGAGAAGTTCGACGTGCGCACGCTGCGCTGCCTGGGCGGCAAGGATCCGTTGACCGGCTACGACCTGACCGGCGATTACTTTGGCCTGCCGTGGCCGTGCTATGGCACGCCGGAGCTCAAGCACCCCGGCTCGCCCAACCTGTATGACACCAGCCGCAACGTCATGGACGGCGGCGGCAACTTCCGCGCCAACTTCGGCGTGGAGCGCGACGGCGTCAGCCTGCTGGCCGAGGACGGCTCGTACTCGAAAGGCGCGGACATTACCACCGGCTATCCGGAGTTCGACCACGTGCTGCTGAAGAAGCTGGGCTGGTGGGATGAGCTGACGGACGCCGAGAAGCAGAAGGCCGAGGGCAAGAACTGGAAGACGGATTTGTCCGGTGGCATCCAGCGCGTGGTGCTGAAGAACCATGGCTGCCACCCCTTTGGCAACGCCAAGGCGCGGGCCATCGTGTGGAACTTTCCCGACCCAATCCCGCAGCACCGCGAGCCGCTGTATTCCACCCGGCCCGACATGGTCGCCAAGTACCCCACGCACGACGACAAGATGGCGTTCTGGCGGCTGCCCACGCTGTACAAGTCGCTGCAGCAGCGCAACGTCGAGAACAAGCTCTACGAGAAGTTCCCGATCATTCTCACCTCCGGCCGCCTGGTCGAGTACGAGGGCGGGGGGGAGGAAACCCGGTCCAACCCGTGGCTGGCCGAGTTGCAGCAGGAGAACTTCGTCGAGATCAACCCGCGCGCGGCGTCCGATCGCGGCATCCGCAACGGCGACTTCTGCTGGGTCAGCACGCCCACCGGCGCGCACATCAAGGTGCGCGCGCTGGTGACCGAGCGCGTCGGCGTGGATACCGCCTTCATCCCGTTCCACTTCTCTGGCTGGTGGCAGGGCAAGGACCTGAAGGACTACTACCCGGAGGGCGCGATGCCGATCGTGCGCGGCGAGGCCATCAACACGGCCACCACCTACGGCTATGACTCGGTGACGATGATGCAGGAAACCAAGACCACGATCTGCCAGATCGCACGGTTCACGTGAATGCGGTTGTGATCGACATCGAGATAGCGACAGAGATAGCGACAGAGTTGGCGACAGAGTTGGCGACAGAGTTGGCGGCAGAGATGGCGATAGGGACAGAGACCAAGGGCAAGGAACGACCATGGCACGCATGAAATTCATCTGTGACGCCGAGCGTTGCATCGAGTGCAACAGCTGCGTCACCGCCTGCAAGAACGAGCACGAGGTGCCGTGGGGCGTCAACCGGCGCCGCGTGGTGACCATCAACGACGGCATCGTCGGCGCCGAGAAATCGATCTCGGTCGCCTGCATGCACTGCTCGGACGCGCCTTGCATGGCGGTGTGCCCGGTCGACTGCTTCTACCGTACCGAAGACGGCGTGGTGCTGCACGACAAGGACGTCTGCATCGGCTGCGGCTACTGCTCCTACGCCTGCCCGTTCGGCGCTCCCCAGTTCCCCAGCGCCGGGACCTTCGGCGTGCGCGGCAAAATGGACAAGTGCACGTTCTGCGCCGGCGGGCCGGAGAAAAACGGCAGCGACGAAGAATTCGAGAAGTACGGACGCAACCGGCTGGCCGAAGGCAAGCTGCCGCTGTGTGCGGAAATGTGCTCGACCAAAGCGCTGCTGGGCGGCGACGGCGACGTCATTGCCGACATACTGCGCAACCGCGTGATCAAGCGCGGCAAGGGCGGCGATGTGTTCGGCTGGGGCACGGCCTACGGCAACAAGGGCGCCACGCAGGGTACCGCGGGCGCGGGCGCGGCGCCGCCCGCCGCACCACCCGCTTCAGGAGCGCAGCCATCATGACCCGCCTGTTGCTGATCCTGCTGGCCGCCGGCTGCACCGCGCTGGCCGCCTGTGGCGAGCGCGCGCAGACCGCCACGGCGGCGCACAAGAAATCCGACGCGCCGGCGTACGAGGGCGCGCCGGGCGATCCCTTCGTGGCCAAGGGCTGGACGCCAGGCGACAAGACCAGTTGGCAAAACCAGATCCGCGAGCGCAACCAGTACCAGAACGAATACAACCGCACGCCATGACGGCGGCGATGCGAAGCCCGGGGCGCACCCTGGCCGACCCGATGGAGGGCATATGAAGCCGACGCTCAATCCTGGCTGGTTCCGCTACCTGGTGGGGGTGGCCTGCGCGCTGGCCTTGCTGGCGCCGCCCGGGGCCGCGCGGGCGCAAGCCCAAGCCCCGGCCCAGGGCGCTTCCGCGCCGCAGGCGGCCGGCGCGCCCGCCGAGGCCAACAACCCCGCCACGCATCCGGCCCAGCCCTTCGCGGGCATCGCTTCCGAGAACATCTTCAACGTGCCCCGCCGCGATCTCGCAGCCGAGGCGCAGGCCCAGCAGGCGCGTAGCAAGGATCAACCGGGCAACAACGCGCCGGTCTGGCGGGAGGCGAATTCCGACCAGGCGCACTACAGCAGCCTGCCAGCCAAGGAAGCCGGGGTGCTGATCCAGCGCACCGGGCAGAAGTGGCGCCTGTTCCGCAACGGGGTGATCACCGTCTGGGGTGGCTGGCTGATCGTGGTGGTGCCCGCCGCGATCCTGGCCTTTTTCTTCTGGCGCGGCGCGATCCCGCTCAAGACGCCGCGTACCGGCCGCATGATCCAGCGCTTTACGCCGCTGGAGCGCATGGTGCACTGGACCATGGCGATTTCATTCGTCACGCTGGCGGTCTCGGGCATCGTGATGCTGTTCGGCAAGCATTTCCTGCTGCCCCTGATGGGCCACACCTTGTTCGGCTGGCTCACCTACCTGCTGAAGAACGTCCATAACATCGTCGGCCCGGTCTTTACCTTGTCGGTGATCGTCGGCTTCGTGATCTTCGTGCGCGACAACTTCCCCGCCCGGGAGGACTGGCAGTGGCTCATCAAGCTCGGCGGGCTCGTGTCCGGCAAGCACGTGCCAAGCGGGCGCTTCAACGCTGGCGAGAAGGCCTGGTTCTGGGGCGGGCTGGTGGTCTTCGGCCTGATCCTGTCGGCCTCCGGCTGGGTGCTCGACATGATCGTGCCCGGCATGGATTTCTACCGCGCCACCATGCAGGTTGCCAACGTCATCCATGGCATCGCGGCGGTGTTGATGATCGCCATGGCCTGCGGCCATATCTACATGGGTACCATCGGCATGGAAGGGGCCTACCGCGCCATGCGTGACGGCTGGGTCGATGAGGCCTGGGCCAAGGAGCACCACGAGCTCTGGTACGACGATATCAAGGCAGGCAAGATCCCCGCGCAGCGCGCGGCCGAGCCGGAGCCGGGCGAGCGCGCCGGCGGCCGGGCCAGCCCGGGCGAAGTCTGAGCGCGCACGGCCGATCCCCAACCAGGAGCCTGATCCATGAACCGCATTCTGCTGGTGCTCGCCCTGGCCCTTGGCGGCACAGGTGCCCTGGCCAAGCTACCGCCGCCGACGGAGGCGCAAAAGCTCAAGGCCGACGAGGCCAAGGCGCGCGCCGGCTGGGCCGACAAGGTGGCCGCTTATCAGCTGTGCCGAGCGCAAGACAAGGCGGCGGCGCACTACTACAGCGACATGCAGGCCAAAGGCAAGGCGGTGCCGGCGGCTGCCACGTCCGCACCGTGCGCCGATCCGGGCCCGTTCGTGGCGCAAGCGCCGGCTGCGCAAGCCGCAGCAAGCACTGCTGGAGGGCCTTCCCCCGCACCTGTCGCCACGCCTTCGGATCACAAACCGGCCGCAGCGCCGGGCACGGGAGCGGTACAATCGCCCCGGACATCACCGTGAGAGGAGGTTCGGCATGAAGCGTGTACGTGTACTTTTCGGTCTGGCTGTAGCGGGCACCCTGGCAGGCACTCTGGCCGGCTGCGGGGGCATGGGGATGGGCAGGTCCGATACCGCGGTCGCCGCGCTGGCGTCCAAGAGCGGTACCGCGACGCAGGGCAGCATCACCTTCACCCAGCGCGGTGACACGGTGCTGGTCAAGGCCGACGTAACCGGCCTGCCGCCCAATACCGAGCACGGCTTCCACGTGCACGAGAAGGGCGACTGCTCGGCCCCCGACGCCATGAGCGCGGGCGGCCACTTCAACCCGACGGCCAAGCCGCACGGCTCGATGTCGATGCCCGACCATCATGCCGGCGACATCAACAACCTCAAGGCCGACGCTACCGGCCGCGCCCAGGCCAGCTTCGAGCTGACCGGCGTGACCTTGGGCGCCGGCCCCACCAGCCTGGTGGGCCGCGCGGTGGTCGTCCACAAGGACCCGGACGACTACAAGACCCAGCCCACCGGCAACTCCGGCGGCCGCATCGCTTGCGGCGTGATCGCCAAGTCCTGACGGATGGGGGCAGCGCGGGCCGGCAGTTCCCGGCACGCGCCGCCCATCCCGCATCCCCAACGCCCATGCCCCTGCGCCCTGAAATGACCCACGCGTGCGTCCCCTTGATCGAAGAGGTCGAGGTGGTCGACGAGCAGGGGCGCGTGCGCCAGGCCTTCCTGCCCGGCGAGCGCCCGCTGACGGTCTACCTGGACAAACGCGAGCTGGTGACGTTGATGACGCTGGGCGGGGCGCCCGAGGCCCTGGTGCTGGGTTACCTGCGCAACCAGCGCCTGGTCGAATCGGTCGAGGATATTGCTGCCATCCAGGTCGACTGGGAGACCGAATCCGCCGCCGTCACGACCCGCACGGGCGTGGATCGCATCGAGGAGCGCACGGCGCGCCGGGTGGTGACCACCGGCTGTGGCCAGGGCACCGTGTTTGGCTCGTTGCTGGACGAAGTGGACAATATCCGGCTGCCGGACGACGCCACCCTGGACCAGGAAACGCTCTACGGCATCGTCGACACCATCCGGCTGCAGCAGTCGGTCTACAAACAGGCCGGCTCCGTGCATGGCTGCGCACTGTTCCGCGGGCGCGAGCTGCTGATGTTCATCGAGGATGTGGGCCGGCACAACGCCGTGGATGCCATCGCGGGGCTGATGTGGCTCGAAGGCATGAGCGGCGCTGACAAGGTGTTCTACACCACCGGGCGGCTGACCTCGGAGATGGTGATCAAGGGCGCGCAGATGGGCATTCCATTCCTGCTGTCGCGCTCGGGCGTCACGCAGATGGGCTACCAGATGGCCCGGCGCGTCAACCTGGCTCTCTTTGCCCGGTGCACGGGGCGCCACTTCCTGCTCTATACCGGCCGCGAACGCTTCCGGCACCAGTTGCCGGAGCAAGCCACGGCCTGACGCCCGGGGGTGGGCGGCCCGTTCCGGGGCCGGGGGCGGCATTTAAGGCGGTGATGCCGGATTTTGGTTGTACAATGCGGCCCATCGCAAGGCCCCGGCAGGTCCGGCGCGCCTGTGAGCAAATGCGAGCAGTGTTCCCGGTCAGCATGGGCCGCGCCCGAGCCTGCCCTCATTTGTTCATCCCGATACCCCTATGAGCATCAAATCCGATAAGTGGATCCGCCGCATGGCGGAACAGCACGGCATGATCGAGCCCTTCGAGCCCGGCCAGGTACGGGAAGAAGACGGCCGCAAGATCGTTTCGTACGGCACCTCGAGCTACGGCTACGACATCCGCTGCGCCGACGAATTCAAGATCTTCACCAATATCAACAGCACCATCGTCGATCCGAAGAACTTCGACGAAAAGTCCTTTGTCGACTTCAAGGGCGATGTCTGCATCATCCCGCCGAACTCCTTCGCGCTGGCCCGCACGATGGAGTATTTCCGCATTCCGCGCAGCGTGCTGACCATCTGCCTGGGCAAGAGCACCTACGCGCGCTGCGGCATCATCGTCAACGTGACCCCGTTCGAGCCGGAATGGGAAGGCTATGTGACGCTGGAGTTCTCGAACACCACGCCGCTGCCTGCCAAGATCTACGCCGGTGAAGGCTGTGCCCAGGTGCTGTTCTTCGAGAGCGACGAGATCTGCGAGACTTCCTACCGCGATCGCGGTGGCAAGTACCAGGGTCAGCAAGGTGTCACACTGCCGAAGACCTGATCGCATACAATGCGCGCGTTGCGGTGTTACGGGAAACCCCGGGGCCGCGCGCCAAGCCTGAACGTCGAGCCACATGCCGACCCAGGGGGACGAATCCCCGGGCCATGTGGCTCAAGTCCTTCTTGCCGTCCAAGGATGCCAAATGAAATTCCGCTTCCCCGTCATCATCATCGATGAAGACTTCCGCTCCGAGAACATTTCCGGCTCGGGCATCCGCGCGCTGGCGCAGGCCATCGAGCAAGAAGGCATGGAGGTGATGGGCCTGACCAGCTATGGCGACCTGACCTCCTTCGCCCAGCAGTCCAGCCGTGCTTCTTCGTTCATCGTGTCGATCGACGACGACGAGTTCGTCAGCGAGGACGACCGGCCCGAAGCCGCGGCCATCGAGAAACTGCGCGCCTTCGTCAACGAAGTGCGCCGCCGCAACACCGACCTGCCCATCTTCCTGTACGGCGAGACCCGCACCTCGCGGCATATCCCCAACGATATCCTGCGCGAGCTGCACGGCTTCATCCACATGTTCGAGGACACGCCGGAATTCGTCGCGCGCCACATCATCCGCGAAGCCCGGGTCTACCTGGATTCGCTGGCGCCGCCGTTCTTCAAGGCGCTGATCGCCTACGCGCAGGACAGCTCCTACTCGTGGCACTGCCCGGGGCACTCCGGCGGCGTGGCGTTCCTCAAGAGCCCGGTCGGCCAGGTGTTCCACCAGTTCTTCGGCGAGAACATGCTGCGCGCCGACGTCTGCAATGCCGTCGATGAGCTCGGCCAGCTGCTCGACCACACCGGCCCGGTGGCGGCCTCGGAGCGCAATGCCGCGCGCATCTTCAACTCCGACCACATGTATTTCGTCACCAACGGCACATCCACCTCGAACAAGATGGTGTGGCATGCCAACGTGGCGCCGGGCGACATCGTGGTGGTGGACCGCAACTGCCACAAGTCGATCCTGCACGCGATCATGATGACAGGCGCGATTCCCGTGTTCCTGATGCCCACGCGCAATCACTACGGCATCATCGGCCCGATCCCGAAGAGCGAGTTCGATCCCGAGACCATTCGCCGCAAGATTGCCGCACACCCGTTCGCCAGCCAGGCCAAGAATCAGAAGCCGCGCATCCTGACCATCACCCAGGGCACCTACGACGGCGTGCTGTACAACGCCGAACAGATCAAGGAAATGCTGGCCACCGAGATCGACACGCTGCATTTCGACGAAGCCTGGCTGCCGCACGCGGCATTCCACGACTTCTATCGCAACATGCACGCGATCGGCAAAGACCGCCCGCGCAGCAAGGACGCGCTGGTGTTCGCCACGCAGTCCACGCACAAGCTGCTGGCCGGCCTGTCGCAGGCCTCGCAGATCCTCGTGCAGGATTCGGATACGCGCAAGCTGGACCGCTACCGGTTCAACGAGGCGTACCTGATGCACACGTCCACCAGCCCGCAGTACTCGATCATTGCCTCGTGCGACGTGGCGGCGGCGATGATGGAAGCCCCGGGCGGCACCGCGCTGGTCGAAGAAAGCATCCAGGAAGCGATGGACTTCCGCCGCGCCATGCGCAAGGTCGAAGGCGACTACGATGCCGGCAACAACGGCGACTGGTGGTTCAAGGTGTGGGGCCCCGAGGCGCTGGTCGAGGACGACATCGGCGACCGTGAAGAGTGGATGCTCAAGGCCAACGAACGCTGGCACGGCTTCGGCGACCTGGCCGACGGCTTCAACCTGCTCGACCCGATCAAGGCCACCATCATCACCCCGGGCCTGGACGTGGACGGCGAGTTCAGCGACCGCGGCATCCCTGCGGCCATCGTCACCAAGTACCTGGCCGAGCACGGCATCATCATCGAGAAGACCGGGCTGTACTCGTTCTTCATCATGTTCACCATCGGCATCACCAAGGGCCGCTGGAACTCGCTGGTGACCGAGTTGCAGCAGTTCAAGGATGACTACGACCAGAACCAGCCGCTGTGGCGCGTGCTGCCGGAATTCGTCGGCAAGCATCCGCAGTACGAGAAGCTCGGCCTGCGCGACCTGTGCGACGCGATCCACAGCGTCTACAAGGCCAATGACGTGGCCCGCGTGACCACCGAGATGTACCTGTCGGACATGGAACCGGCAATGAAGCCGTCGGACGCGTGGGCCATGATGGCCCACCGCGAGATCGAGCGCGTGGCCGTCGACGAACTGGAAGGCCGCGTCACCGCCATCCTGCTCACGCCGTACCCACCGGGCATCCCGCTGCTGATCCCGGGCGAGCGCTTCAACCGCATCATCGTGCAGTACCTGAAGTTCGCGCGCGAGTTCAACAAGCTGTTCCCCGGCTTCGAGACCGACATCCACGGCCTGGTCGAGGAAGAGGTCGAGGGTGGTGGCAAGGCGTATTTCGTCGACTGCGTGAAGTAACGCAGGCTGGCGGCAAGCAAGAAGGCCTCGCGCGTGCGAGGCCTTTTTTTTGCGCTTGCCCATGCCTTGCGCACGGCCGACGCGTTGCGCGAGATTGCGATAGAGTGGCGCTCACAAATCTATGCAACCTCGACGGAGTGGAAATGACATCAGCACGCGTGGTGGAATTGACGGAGTTCGGCGGCCCCGAAGTGATGCGCCTGGTGAATGCCGAGTTGCCCGCGCCGGCGGCCGGCCAGGTGCGGTTGCGCCAGACCGCCATCGGCTTCAACTATATCGACGTCTACCAGCGCTCGGGCAAGTACCCGCTGCCGTCGCCGACCGGGCTGGGCCATGAAGCCGCCGGCGTGGTCGAAGCGGTGGGCGAGGGCGTGACCGCCCTGCGCGAAGGCGACCGCGTGGTCTACATGCACGCTGGCATCGGTGCCTATGCCAGCCGGCGCAACGTGCCCGCCGACAAGCTGGTCAAGCTGCCCGGCAGCATCGACGACCTCACCGCCGCGGCGATCTTCTTCAAGGCCATGACCGCGCAATACCTCGTGCGCAAGACACATCCCGTGCAAGCCGGCGACGTCGTGCTGGTGCATGCCGCCGCGGGCGGCGTAGGGCAGATCCTCAGCAGCTGGGCCAAGGCGCTCGGCGCCACCGTGATCGGCACCGCCGGCTCGGCCGAGAAGTGCGAAGTGGCCCGCGCGGCAGGGTGCGATGTCGCCATCAACTATTCGCAGGCGGACTGGGTGGAGCAGGTGATTGCCGCCACCGACGGGCGCAAGGCGCGCGTGGTCTATGACTCGGTGGGCAAGCATACCTTCATGGGCTCGCTGGACTGCGCGGCACCATTCGGGCTGGTGGCGCTCTATGGCGCCGCCTCGGGGCCCGTGCCGGCGTTCGAGCCGGAGCTGCTCAGCAAGAAGGGCTGCCTGTTCCTGACGCGACCATCGGTGTTCCCGCACAACGCCGATGCCCAGACGTTCCGTGCCAACGCGGCGGATGTGTTCCAGGCAATCGGGCAGGGTGCGATCCGGGCCGCCATTGGCGCGCGCTTCCCGCTTGAGCAGGTGGCCGAGGCGCATCGGGTGGCCGAGGCGCGCGCGACCACGGGCGCTATCCTGCTGCTGCCGTGACCTGAACCAAGCAGACAAGATGCGGGGGCAACCCCGGAAAACAAAAAAGGCCTCGGGTTTGAACGGAACCCGAGGCCTTTTTCCATGCTGGCGACCGAATCCGCCGGCGCATTCTCTCGCTACTTCTTCTTGTCGAACTCGAACTGCGGCGTAGCGGGCTCGCTGTCGGCAGGCGCCGCCGGCAACTCCAGCGTGCCAGGCTCGCTACGGCCGCCTGGCACAGGCGCCGGCACCGAGGCCGCACCGCCCGGGCTCTCGCCCCCCAGCGGAATCGTGACCTCCGCCGCATTGCTATGGTGCAACGACCCCTTGTCCAGGAACATCGTCACCAGGCCCGGCCAGAACATCACCAGCACAACCATGATCAGCTGCAGGCCGACCCAGGGCAGCGCGCCCCAGTAGATGTCGGAACTCTTCACTTCCTTGGGCGCAATGCCGCGCAGGTAGAACAGCGCGAAGCCGAAGGGCGGGTGCATGAAGGAGGTCTGCATGTTCACGCACAGCATCACGCCGAACCACACCAGCGCCGCGGTGGCTGCCGCTTCCGGGTTGCCGCCCATCGAATCGGCGACGACCGGCGCCAGCACCTTGACCGCAACCGGCGCCAGCATCGGCACCACGATGAACGCGATCTCGAAGAAGTCCAGGAAGAAGGCGAGGAAGAAGATGAACAGGTTGACCACCAGCAGGAAGCCGATCCAGCCGCCCGGCAGCGAGGTGAACATGTGCTCCACCCAGGCGCCGCCATCCACGCCCTGGAACACCACCGAGAAGCAGGTGGAGCCGATCAGGATGAATACCACCATGGCGGTGATGCGCGCCGTGGACTGGTAAGCCTCGATGATCAGCCCGCGCAGCGCGGTCAGTTGGCCGGCGCGCAGCAGCAGCCATGCGATCACGAGGTAGACCACCGCCAGCGGAATGCGGAAGGCATGCGAGCCGAACGCGACGGTGCCGGCGATAATGGCCACGCCCGTGGCGGCAAGGCCGATACGATAGACATTGCGGTCGAGCTTGCCGAAGCCGGGGTCGCGCAGCACCGCCAGCACCAGCGCGCCGACTGCGCCCATGGCGCCGGATTCGGTCGGCGTGGCGATGCCCAGCATGATCGTGCCCAGCACCAGGAAGATCAGCACCGCGCACGGAATGATGCCGCGCAGGCATTTGCGCCACAGCGCCCAGCCGCGCAGCGTGCGTTCTTCCACCGGCACCGGCGGCAGCCAGTCGGGCTTGATGCGGGCCAGCACGAAGGTATAAAGCGCGAACAGCGCGATCTGGATCACCGACGGGCCCCAGGCGCCCAGGTACATGCTGCCCACGTCGGCGCTGCCCATCGGCGTCTTGAGCTGGTCGGCCAGCACTACCAGCACCAGCGACGGCGGTACCAGCTGCGTGATGGTGCCCGACGCCGCCAGCACGCCGGTGGCGTACTTCATGTTGTAGCGGTAGCGCATCATGACCGGCAGCGAGATCATCGCCATGGCGATCACCTGCGCCGCCACGGTGCCCGTGATGGCGCCGAGGATGAAGCCCACGATGATGACCGAGTAGCCCAGGCCGCCGCGCACCGGGCCGAACAATTGGCCCATGGAGTCCAGCATGTCCTCGGCCAGCCCGCACTTCTCCAGTATCGCCCCCATGAAGGTGAAGAACGGGATGGCGAGCAGCAACTCGTTGGCCAGCACGCTGCCGAACACGCGGCTGGGCACCGCCTGCAGGAAACTGACCGGGAAGTAGCCAAACTGAATGGCCAGGATGCCGAAGGCAAGGCCCACCGCCGACAGCGAAAATGCGACCGGGAAGCCGATCAGCATGAATACCACCAGGCCGCCGAACATCAGCGGCGGCATATATTCCAATGGAATCATTGCACTGGCCTCTCGTATTTCGATTCGATGCGCACGAGGCCCTTGAGGGCGGCGATGCGCTTGATCAGCTCGGACACGCCCTGCAAGGCAAGCAGGGCGAAGCCGAGGGGCACCACCAGCTTGATCGGGTAACGCGGCAGGCCGCCGGAGTTACCGGATTGCTCGAGGATGTGCCACGAGGGCAGGAACAGCGATTCCCACGACAGCCAGGCAAACAGCACGCAGGATGGCAGCAGGAAAAAGACAATGCCGAAGATGTCGATCCAGTGTTGCGCGCGCTCCGATACGTTGCCGTAGATCAGGTCCACGCGCACGTGTTCGTTGCGCTGGAAGGTGTAGGAGGCGCCGAACATCACCGCGATGGCGAACATATACCATTGCAGCTCGAGCGGCCAGTTGTCGCTGAGGTTGAAGCCGTAACGCAGCAGGGCGTTGCCTGCGCTGATCAGGCACGACAGCAGGATCATGATGTTTGCAAGCCTGCCCGTGTGCTGATTCAACCTGTCGATCTGTCGTGACAGACCAAGCAAGTAATACATGGGTTGTCTCCCCTGTTTTTGCGGCGATTAGTTTATCTGTAACAAAATGCTTCGGCGCTTGGGGCTAATACCTACCGCTTCGCGCAAAAATCAAAAGAGCCGGGAAACAATAAAAAAAGCCGCCAGGGGTCTGCCCTGGCGGCTTTCTTTCAAAACAAAACTTACGTGAAACTTACATCGGCACGCTGCGCTGCATTGAATCCGCAGCCTGCGTTTAAAGCGTGGCGCGCGCCGCGGCAATGGCCGCGCGTACCTGTGCCGGCGCGGTGCCGCCGATGTGGTTACGCGCCGCGACCGAGCCTTCCAGCGTCAGCACCGCGTGCACGTCATCGCCGATCAGCGCGGCCTTGTCGCCCAGGCCGGTGACTTCGCGCAGCTCGGCCACGGTCAGGTCGGCCAGGTCGCAGCGGCGGTCGTCGCAGGCGCGCACCGCGTGGGCCACGGCTTCGTGGGCATCGCGGAAGGGCAGGCCGTGCTTGACCAGGTAGTCGGCCAGGTCGGTGGCTGTGGCATAGCCTTGCAGCGCGGCGGCGCGCATGGCGTCCGGCTTGACCGAGATGCCCGGCACCATGTCGGCGAAGATGCGCAGCGTATCGGCCACGGTGTCCACCGTGTCGAACAGCGGCTCTTTGTCTTCCTGGTTGTCCTTGTTGTACGCCAGGGGCTGGCCCTTCATCAGGGTCAAGAGGCCGATCAGGTGGCCGTTGACGCGGCCGGTCTTGCCACGCGCCAGTTCGGGCACGTCCGGGTTCTTCTTCTGCGGCATGATCGAGCTACCGGTGCAGAAGCGGTCGGCGATATCGATAAAGCCCACGCGCGGGCTCATCCAGATCACCAGTTCTTCGGAGAAGCGCGAGATGTGGGTCATCACCAGCGCGGCGGCGGCGCAGAATTCGATGGCGAAGTCGCGGTCGGAGACGGCGTCCAGCGAGTTGCGGCACACGCCGTCGAAGCCCAGCTGCTGCGCCACGAACTCACGGTCGATCGGGTAGCTGGTGCCGGCCAGCGCGGCGGCGCCCAGCGGCAGGCGGTTCACGCGGCGGCGGCAGTCGGCCATGCGCTCGGCGTCGCGCGTGAACATTTCCACGTAGGCCAGCAGGTGGTGGCCGAAGGTGACCGGCTGGGCCACCTGCAGGTGGGTGAAGCCCGGCAGGATGGTGTCGGCGTTCTTCTCGGCCAGGTCCAGCAGCGCGCCACGCAGCGCGCCCAGCAGGCCGATGATGGTGTCAATCTCGCTGCGCAGCCACAGGCGGATATCGGTAGCGACCTGGTCGTTACGCGAGCGGCCGGTGTGCAGGCGCTTGCCGGCGTCGCCGACCAGCGCGGTCAGGCGCGCTTCGATATTCAGGTGGACGTCTTCCAGGTCGAGCTTCCACTCGAAGCCGCCGGCCTCGATCTCGCCACGGATCTGCGTCATGCCGCGCTCGATCTCGGCGCGGTCGGCCTCGGCGATGATTCCCTGCTTGGCCAGCATGGCGGCGTGCGCCAGCGAACCCTGGATGTCGAACAGAGCCAGGCGCTTGTCGAAGAACACCGAAGCGGTGTAGCGCTTCACCAGGTCGGACATCGGTTCGGAGAAGCGGGCGGACCAGGCTTCGCCTTTCTTGGCAAGTTGGGAGGTCATGGGCGGTAAGGCTGGGTTAGCTCGCAAGCCGGCGGCGGGCCGCGGGGCGAACGAGAGAATTCGGGGAAACTACGATTATATCGCTGCCGGGCCCCACGCAGACGGTAGCGGGTCCGGGAGGGCCTCCCGGACCGCCCTATAAGGTGTTGTCGATGACCTGGCCCTTGAACACCACCGGCCCGGTGGGGCCGTTGGGGTCGGGCGAGCCGCCGCGCGGCTCCACGCTGATCGCCAGCGCCGGCACCTTGCCCAGCGCCTGGGCGACCGCCAAGCGCAACTGGCGCTGGTGCCCGATCACGCCGAGCGACTGCGGCTTGCCGCTGGCGGGGAGGGCCCAAAGCTGCAGGGCCTGCGCATCGTTCAGTGGCAGGTGATCCAGGCGGCGCAAGGTAAGCGCTTGCGAACGTGCATCCCAGGTCACAAGTACGGCGGCCTGGGCGCGATCGTCGTTGAGCACGGCCACGGCATTGACCAGCGGGGCAGTGTCCAGCTGACGGACCATCCGCACGTTGAGGCCGATTGCCACGGCTGCCAGCGCGGCGGTCGCCATGGTGGCACCGCGCCAGAAGCCGGGGGCGGCCCACAGCCGTTGCCACCAGGCTGCGGGTGCCGCACCGGCCGGGGTGGCCGCGTCGGACGCCTTCATGGCTTGCCAGCCCAGCCGTTGTTCGATCCCGCACCACACCTTCTCCACCGGCGCCGAGGCAGGCTGGAGTTCGGCAAGGCCTGACAGCCTGGACTGCCAGTGGCTGATGGCAGCGCGGATCGCGGGTTCCTCGCGGGCGAGCGTCTCCAGCCGGCGGCGCGCGCCCCCGCGCAACACGCCCAGCGCGTACTGCGCGGCAAGGCGGTCGATCAGGTCGGGATGGCGGCTGAGGTTCATGACAGGCTTTCCAGGCACGTGCGCAGGCGCTCCAGGCCGCGCCGTATCCATGACTTGATGGTGCCAAGCGGCACCTGCAATTGTTCGGACAGCTCGCTATGGCTCATGTCCTTCAGGTAGGCCAGCGAGATAGCCTGCCGCTGTGGCTGTTCCAGCCGCTGCAGGCACTGGTTCAACGCCCGCGCTTGCTGGCTGGCGAGCGCAAGTTCCGCCGGGCCGGCCGCTTCGTCGGCCAGCCACTCGCCAAGGCTGTCGTCCAGCTCCACGGTCTGGCTGGTGCGGGCAGCTGCCTGGCGGCGCAGGCAATCCAGCGCCCGGTTGCGCACGATGGCTGTCATCCAGGTCATCGGGGCAGCCAGGTGCGGCCGGTAGTCGCCGGCGTGATGCCAGATGCTGACGAAACTCTCTTGCACCACATCCTCCGCCCAGTCGTGCCTGTTGGTTATACGCAGCGCGAGGCCAAACAGTTTCGTTGCGGTCTCGTCGTAGAGCTGCCGCAAGGCGTGCCGGTCTCCCATGGCCGCGCCTTGCAGCAACGCGGCAAGCAGGTCGGCGTCGGCCGGCCTGGGGGCAAAAGAGGAGTCGGCGGGGGAGGAGGGCACCGGGGGCGGATATCAGCAAGTGACGTTCCCGGATTATAGGCACGGCTCGCGCGCGGCATGCGAAGGATCGCTGCATCCGATGGCCAATTGCGCGCGTAGAAGAGACAGGCGCCGCCGTTGCAGCCGCGATGCAAGCCGCATCCGAGCGCATGCGACCCCATGAAGGCGCCGTCCACCCCTATACAGGAGAACACCATGGAACGCATGCAGTCGAGCACCGCGCAGCACGAACGCCAGGCCGGCGAGGACACGGACAGCCGCATCCTTGTTGCGCCGGATGCGCGCCGGCGCGGCTTGCTGAAAGTCCCCGGCCTATTCGCGCTGGGATCGCTGGCGGTGATGAGCCTGGGCGAGTCGATGCCAGCATGGGCGCAGGTTCAGTCCGGCAGCACCAAGGACGATATCGCGATTCTCAATGTTGCCCTCGGGCTGGAATACCAGGCCATCGCGGCCTATCAGGTTGGCGCGGAGAGCGGTTTGCTGCAAAAACCCGTGCTGGAAACAGCGGTCAAGTTCCAGACGCACCACAAGGCACACGCACAGGTGCTGGCGGGCACGGTGTCCAAGATGGGCGGCAGCCCCGTGATCACCAAAAAGCCGGGCGAATACGGCTTCCCGACCGATCAGCTGAAAACCCAGGCCGACGTACTGCGCTTTGCCGCCGGCCTGGAGAAGGGGGCCACCGCGGCCTACCTGGGCGTATTGCCGAACTTCCACAATCGCGAGCTGACCAAGGCCGCCGGCAGCATCCTGGGTGACGAAGCGATGCATTGGGCCATCCTGCTCTCGGTGCTCGGCGAAGACCCGGTGCCGGGCGCGTTCGTCGGCTAAAAGCCTGGCCGCCAATATCGGATGGAGAGCCGCGCGCCCGGTCTGCCGTTTCTGCCCGGACAGCCAATAGCCACGGTAGACGAGCCACACTCTGCGCCGTCCGGCCAACTGGCCGGACGGGTTCCCCGCCATGGTGCCAGCCACCATGGCGGCTTTTTTTGCGCAGTGTGCGCAGCCTCGCCTTAGCCGCTGTTGCGCAGGCCCGCCGCCACCCCGTTGATGGTCAGGTGAATGCCGCGCCGCACGCGGATGTCGTCACCGTCCTTGCCCGAGCGGTAGCGCTTGAGCAATTCCACCTGCAAGTGGTTGAGCGGGTCCAGGTAGGCGAAGCGGTTCTTGATGGAACGCGCCAGCAGCGGGTTGTCGGCCAGGCGCTCATGACGGCCGGTGATCAGGGCCAGCATGTCGCAGGTCAGGTGCCACTCGGCGCTGATGCGCGCGAACACCGTCTTGCGCAGCGCGGCGTCTTCGCACAGCTGCGCATAGCGCGAGGCCACGGCCAGGTCGGTCTTGGCCAGCACCATGTCCATATTGGACAGCAGCGTGGTGAAGAACGGCCAGGTCTTGACCATGCGGCGCAGCGTGGCTACGGCCGCCTTGTGCGCACGCTCGTCAGGCGCCTCGTCCAGCAGTGCCTTGACCGCGCTGCCAAAGCCGTACCAGCCCGGCAGCAGCAGCCGGCACTGGCCCCAGGAAAAGCCCCAGGGAATCGCGCGCAGGTCTTCGATGCGGCGCTGCTTCTTGTCCATCAGCTTGCGCGAGGCCGGGCGCGAACCGAGGTTGAGGTCGGCGATCTCGGTGATCGGCGTGGTGGCGAAGAAGTAGTCCTTGAAGCCGGGCGTGTCGTACACCAGGTGACGATACGACGTGAACGCGCGATCCGAGAGCTGCTGCATCACGGCCTCGAACGTCGCCAGGTCCTTCGGCGCGTTCTGCGTCGGCAGCAGCGAGGCTTCCAGCGTGGCGGCGATCACCGTTTCCAGGTTGCGCCGGCCGATCTCGGCGTTGGCGAACTTGCTGTTGATGATTTCGCCCTGCTCGGTCAGGCGGATCTGGCCGTTGACCGTGCCCGGCGGCTGCGACAGGATGGCCTGATAGGTCGGGCCGCCGCCGCGGCCAACGGTGCCGCCGCGGCCGTGGAACAGCCGCAGCTTCACGCGGCGCGCCTCGAATACCTGCACCAGTGCCAGCTCGGCCTTGTATAGCTCCCAGTTGGAGGTGAGGAAGCCGCCGTCCTTGTTGGAGTCGGAGTAGCCCAGCATCACTTCCTGCTCGCCGCCATGGTGGGCGATCACCGAGGCAAAGCCCGGCAGCTCCAGCAGCGATTGCATGATGCCGGCGGCGTTGCGCAAGTCCTCGATGGTCTCGAACAACGGGATCACCATCAGCTCCGGGCGCGCCGGGTTGGTCTTGTTGCCCAGCGTGCCGTGCAGCATGCCGGTTTCCTTCTGCAGCAGCAGCACTTCGACCAGGTCGGACAGCGTCTCGGTGTGCGAGATGATGTAGTTGCGGGCCACGCGCGCGCCGTAGCGGGCGCGCAACTCGCGCGCCATGTTCAGGATGGCCAGCTCGCTGCGGGTCTGCTCGGAATAGGCATGCCAGGGCAGCGTCAGCAGGCGCGGCTGGCGCAGCTCGGCCAGCAGCAGTTCCAGCTTGCGGGCTTCCGTCAGGCCGGCATAGTCGGCCTCAACCCCGGCTGCGGCGAACAGTTCCGCGATCACCGCCTCGTGCACGTCGGACACCTGGCGCATGTCGATCGAGGCCAGGTGGAACCCGAATACGGCGATGGCCTTGGCCAGCGCGTCGATGCGGGTGCGCGCCAGCGCCTCGCCGTGATGGGCGCGCAGCGAGTCGATCACGACCTGCACGTCGGCGGCAAAGGATTGCGCGTCGGCATAGGGCGCGGAGTCGGCCACCGGATGGCGCGGCGCGGCCTGCCCGGTGACGGCCTGGCAGGTTGCCGCCAGGCGCGCATAGATACCGATCAGTGCGCGGCGGTACGGCTCGTCGGCGCGATGCTCGGAGTGGTCGGGCGAGGCATCCGCCAGCGCCAGCAGTTCCGGGCTGGCCTCCACCATCAGGCTCGACATCGAAAGTTCGGCGCCCAGCGCGTGGACTTCGTCCAGGTACCACTCCAGGATCAGCGACGATTGCTGGCTTGCGGCGTGTTGCAGCGTGTCGGCGGTGACGTTGGGGTTGCCGTCGCGGTCGCCGCCGATCCAGGAGCCCATCTGGAAGAAGGGCGCGAGCTGGGTTGAGGCTGCCGGCGCAGCCTTGCTCTTGCGCGCGGCGGGAAACACCGCGGCGATGTCTTCTTCCAGCTCGCTCATCAGTTGCGGGATGCCGCGCAGGAAGCAGGTGCGGTAGTAGGACAGCGCATTCTCGATTTCGTCCACCACCATCAGCCGCGTATTGCGCAGCATGCGGGTCTGCCACAGCGTGGTGACGCGCGCGCGCAACAGTGCGGTGTTGTGCTCGCGCTCACGCGCGGTCATGGGCAGGTCGCGCTCGGCCAGCAGGCGGGCGATCTCGCGCTCGGCGTCGAGAATGCTCTTGCGCTGGACTTCGGTCGGGTGCGCGGTCAGTACCGGCACGATCAGCGCTTCGTCGAAGAACTTGCGCAGTGTCTTGCCGGTTACGCCGGCCGCGTCGATGGCCTGCAGCGCATGCGCCAGGCTGCCCGGCTGCGGCGGCGATCCGGCCAGCGCGTGCACGCGCCGGCGGCGGTTGTGGTGCTGGTCCTCGGCGATATTGGCCAGGTGCGAGAAATAGCTGAAGGCGCGCACCACCGAGTTGGTCTGGTCGCGCGACAGGCGCTTGAGCAGACGATCCAGCTCCGCGCCGGCGGCGCGGTCGTTCTCGCGGCGAAAGCGCACGGCGGTCTGGCGGATGGTCTCGACCAGCTCGAAGGCCGATTCGCCTTCCTGCTCGCGCACGCAATCTCCCAGCAAGCGGCCCAGGAAGCGGATGTCCTCGCGCAGAGGCACATCCTTGTCGCTGGCGCGGCGGGCCGGGGTCGCGGCGGGCGCGGCTTCAGGCTTCGCGGCGCTGGTGCGCCTGGCGCGGGTGGCCTTGGCGGATGGGGCAGATGGGGCGGTCGCGGGAATCGAGGCGGAAGCCAATGCGGTGTCGGGGGCGTCTGCCCGGCTGGCGGTTGGCTTGCGCCGGCCTGCGGGGCGCGCAGCTTGCTGCGTCATGCAATCTCCTGTCGTTTCTTATCTATTGTGTGTTGTCTGTTGGCCCGGAGCGGCTTGGGGTGCGTGCTAACATTCGCGGATGCAAGCATCCGTCTCCCCGTCTTCGTCCAGCGCTGCGCCGCGCAAGCTAGTCATCGCCTCCCGTGAAAGCCGTCTGGCTATGTGGCAGGCCGAGCATGTGCGTGCTGCGTTGCAACAATACTATCCCGCGTGCGATGTGTCCATTCTCGGAATGACGACGCGCGGAGATCAGATTCTAGACCGTACTTTGTCCAAGGTTGGCGGCAAGGGCCTGTTCGTCAAGGAACTCGAGATCGCGATGGCCGAAGGCCGCGCCGACCTCGCCGTGCACTCCCTCAAGGATGTGCCGATGGAGTTGCCTGAAGGGTTTGCCCTGACCGCCATCATGGAGCGCGAGGACCCGCGCGATGCGCTGGTCTCAAGCCGCTTCGCCTCGCTGGACGACATGCCCGCGGGCACCGTGGTAGGCACCTCCAGCCTGCGCCGCGAGGCCGCGTTGCGCACCCGCTACCCCCACCTGGTGATCCAGCCGCTGCGCGGCAACCTGGATACCCGCCTGGCCAAGCTCGACCGCGGCGACTACGGCGCCATCATCCTGGCCGCCGCCGGCCTCAAGCGACTTGGCCTGGCCGACCGTATCCGTGCCGTGCTGGATCCCGTCAGCTCGCTGCCGGCAGCCGGGCAGGGCGCGCTGGGTATCGAGATCCCGTCCGGCCGCCCCGAGCTGGCCGCGTGGCTGGCGCCGCTGAACCATGCGCCCAGCGCGCTGGCCGTGACCGCCGAGCGTGCCGTGTCGCGCATGCTGGGCGGTTCGTGCCAGGTGCCGCTTGCCGCGCATGCGCGCTGGGAGGGCACGAAACTGCACATCGACGCCTTCGTGGCGCTGCCCGACGGCAGCCGCAGCGTGCGGGCCCAGTCCGCGGCCGTGGTGGAAGGCGCCGATGCGTCCAGCCAGGCCGAAGCGCTTGGCAAGGCCGTTGCCCAGGACCTGTTGGGGCAGGGCGCGGCTGATATTCTCGCGGCGCTGGTGGATCCGGCGTCCCCTCAAGCCCCTGCCTGAGACCGGCCCATGCCCCGCCCGACCGTCGTTGTAACACGACCCGCCGGGCAGTCCCGGCAACTTACCGAGGCCTTGTCGGCCGCCGGCCTGGACGTGCTTGGCTTTCCCCTGCTGGCGATCGGCCCCGTGGCCGACGATGCCCGCTTGCGCGCGGCGCTGGCGCAACTGGCGGACTTCACGCTGGTGGTCTTCGTCAGTCCCAATGCCGTGGCCTTCGCACTCGATGCGCTGGCCCAGGTGCAGGACAAGCCCGCGCCGCAGTGGCCGGCATCCGTAGCGGTAGCCGTGGTTGGCCCCGCCAGCGTGGCTGCGCTGGCCGAGCGCGGGATTGCCGCGCCCAACTACCGCGTGATCGCCCCGGCGGGTTGCACGACCGGCCATGAGGCAGACAACGGCGACGCCGCCAACGGTGGCGACGGCGCCGCGGCGCGCTTCGATTCCGAGGCCCTGTGGCAACAGCTTGAAGCCCAGCTTGGTGCCGGGGCGCTTGCCGGACGTAAGGTCTTGATCATCCGTGGCAATGGCGGACGCGACTGGCTGGCCGAGCGCCTGCGCGCCGCCGGCGCCGAGGTGCAGGCGGTCGAGGCCTACCAGCGCTCGGTCCCCACGCCCGGCAGCATGCAATGGCAAGCCGTGCGCGACGCGCTCAAGCCGGGCGCGGCACCGCAGGCCTGGCTGCTGACCAGTTCCGAAGCCGTGCGCAATCTCGATGAGATGGCGCGCCAGGCCCTGAGCCCGCAAGAGCTCGCCTGCCTGCGCCAGGTGCAGTGCATCGCGCCCCATGCGAGAATCGCCGAACAGGCCTTGGCCCTCGGGTTCTCGCACTTGCTGCGCGCCGCACCCGGAGACGAAGGCCTGCTGGCGGCTTGCCGCCAGTGGGCGCAGGCGCATGCCGGCCCGCCGGCGCCGATGCCTGTCGCGGCGCCGCCGGCTGCCGCCGCGCCCGTCCCGCTCGCCACGGTGCCGCCACTCCCGGCACCACCACCAGTCAACCCACCGCCCGCAACGTCAACGAAGGTCGATCGCGTGACGCAAGACAATACCGCTCCTCCCGCTTCCAGCCCGCCTCCCGCGGCTGGCGCCTCGCTGCCCGCGCGCGGCGCACCCCGCGTCAATCCATGGTGGTTGCTGCTGTTCCTGCTGATCCTGGCCATCGGCGGCGGTTTCTGGTGGCTGCAGCAGCGCGTGGACCACCTGACCCAGGAACTGGCGCGGCGCCAGCAGAGCAACGATGCGCTAGTGCAGGAAACCCGGGTGCTCTCGCGCAACGCGCAGGACACCGTCAAGGAACTGCAGGCCAAGGTTGGCGCGCTGGACGGCCAGGTGGGCGAGGCCCGCGACAAGCAATCCGCGCTGGAGCAGGTCTACCAGGACCTGATGCGCAACCGCGACGACTGGGAGATTGCCGAGATCCAGCAACTGCTCACCAACGCCGGCCAGCAACTCCAGCTGACGGGCAATGTGCAGGTAGCACTGGCCGCGCTGCAAAGCGCCGACACGCGCCTTGCACGGACCGACAAGCCGCAGTACAACCTGCTGCGCCGTGCCATCGCCCGCGACGTGGCGCGCATGAAGGCCGTGCCGGATACGGACCTGACCGGTGCCGCCATCAAGCTCGATGAAGCCATCAACCAGATCGATACGCTGCCGTTGCTGTCGAGCGAGCGCATGCTCGAGCGCAGTGAAGCGGATGCGCGCAAGACGGACGGGAAGGCGGAGGCTGTCGACAAGCCCGCCAAGCCCGCCGGCGCCAAGGCTGGCAAGAATGCCGCCAAGGACGAGGCCGCGCCGGCCGGCAACGCGATCGGCAACTGGTTTGGCCGCCTGTGGGGCAGTGTGCGCGACGAGCTGATGCAGGTTATCCGCATCCGCCGCGTGGATGATGCCCAGGCACTGCTGCTGACCGGCGACCAGGGCTGGTTCCTGCGCGAGAACGTCAAGCTGCGGCTGCTCAATGCGCGCCTGGCGCTGCTGTCGCGCAACGAGCCGGTGTTCCGCAATGACCTGGCGGCCGCGCAAGCCATGATCGGACGCTATTGCGACACCAAGTCGCGCCGCGTGCAGGCCGTTCTGACCCTGCTCAAGCAGGCCCAGGCCGGCGCCGTGACGGTGCAGTTGCCCACCATGGCGGAAAGCCTCGGCGCGCTGCAAGCGCTCAAGAAGGAGTAGCGCATGCGGCTTCTTTTCTGGGTAGCTATCCTGTTTGGCGGCGCGGTCGGGCTCGCGCTGTTCACGCAATTCAACCAGAGCAACCTGGTTCTGTTCTACCCGCCTTACCGGGTTGAGCTGTCGCTGAACCTGGCGCTGGCCCTGCTGTTGCTGGCGTTCTTCGTGGTCTGGACCATCCTCAGCACTGCGCGCCATCTGTCCGAGATGCCGGCGCGTGCCGCGGCCTACCGCGAGCGCAGCCGCATGAACCGCGCGCAGGCGGCCTTGCGCGAGTCCATCGAGAACCTGTTCGCCGGCCGCTTTGCCCGTGCCGAGCGTACCGCGCGCGAGGCCCAGGCCTGGCCTGAGCAGGCCCAGACGGCAGCGCTGATCGGCGCCCGCGCGGCGCACCGCATGCAGGAAACCGAGCGGCGCGACGCCTGGATGGCGCAGGTGACCGATCCTGAGCGCGAGCAGGCCCGGCTGGTGTCGATGGCCGAGTTGCTGGTCGACGCGCGCGATGCCGAAGGCGCGCTGGAAACCATCGCGCAGCTGCAGGCCCAGGGCGCGCGTCAGATCCACGTGCAGCGCATCGCGCTGCGTGCCCACCAGCACCTGAAGAACTGGACCGAAGTCCTGCGCCTGGCGCGCTCGCTGGAAAAGCGCAATGCCCTGCATCCTGTGCTGGCGCTGCGCCTCAAGCAACTGGCCTGCGAGGCCCTGCTGGAGGAGCGCCGCCACGACGTGCAGGGCCTGCAGGATTTCTGGCGTTCGTTGTCCACCGACGAACGCCGCGCGGCCCGCATCGCCGAGCCCGCAGCGCGCTATTTCGCGGCGCTGGGCCGTCAGGATGAAGCGCGCAAGATCGTGGAGGACGCGCTCAAGGTCAACTGGGATAGCCGGCTGGTCTTGCGCTATGCCGAATGCGCGGAGCCGGGACGTGCGCTGCCGCAGATTCAGCAGGCGGAGAAATGGCTGACGCAGCATCCTGTGGACGCGGATCTCTACTTCACGCTAGGCGTGCTGTGCCTGGGCGAGAAGCTATGGGGCAAGGCGCAGTCCAGCTTTGAGCGGGCGTTGAAATATGCGGATGCTGACCTGCAGCGCAGGCTGCGGGTTCGGGCGCATCTGGCGTTGGCTAAGATGTTTGAGGAGACCGAGCGGCCTGAGGAGGCGCAGCGGCATTATCGGGAGAGTGCGATTTTGGCGGCTTGAGGGGGTGGGTTGGGGTTGATGTCAACTGCAACTGCAAAATCAGCTTCAAGGGCTTAACTGCAACGTCAACTGCAGTTTCACCACCCCTGCGGGGCGGCGACCTACTTTTTTGTCTTGCCAAAAAAGTAGGCAAAAAAGGCGCGCCGGATGAGGCGACACCCCCTCGGGATTCGACGAAAAGAGCGGCCGGGACCCAAACTCGCATCGCCTTAAGGCGATACTCAAACATGGGTCCCTCTTTTCCGCTCTTTTCGCCGAATCCCGAGGCGCCCCATACGGCCTTGGCACACCTTCACGGCTCGCTTCGCATCGCGCGTGGGTTTTTCCCGCCCTCCGGGCGGGAAAAACACGGCTGCAATGAATCGTTGCTTACGGCTCTTTGGTTCTCAGTCACCGTCGGGCTGTGCAGAGTCGATTCCTGCCTTCTCCTTCACTACTGAATACCGCGCCAGCGTCTCCTTGCGGGCCACGTCGTGTTGCACGATCGGCCGCGGGTAGTTTTCGCCTAGCTTGACCCCGGCTGCTAGCAACACGTCCTCGGAGGCTGTCCAGGGAGCATGTATGTACTTGTCCGGCAGGCGCGCGAGTTGCGGCAAGTACTTCCTGATAAATCGTCCCTGCGGGTCGAATTTCTCGGACTGCGTGGTCGGGTTGAAGATGCGGAAGTAGGGCTGGGCATCGCAGCCGGTGGAGGCGGCCCACTGCCAGCCGCCGTTGTTGGCGGAGAAGTCGAAGTCGTTGAGCTGGTCGGCGAAGTACTGTTCGCCGCGCCGCCAGTCCACGCCGAGGTCCTTCACCAGGAAGCTCGCTACCACCATGCGCAGCCGGTTGTGCATGTAGCCGCTTTGCCGGATCTGCAGCATGGCGGCGTCCACCAGCGGGTAGCCGGTCCTGGCGTCGCACCAGGCCTGGAAGTAGCGCTCGCCGGTGTCGCCATTGAGCCAGCGGATGGCATCGTAGGCGGGGTGGAAGGCATGCCCCGCGGCGACCCGGGGGTGGTGGTGCAGGATCATGAAGTAGAAATCGCGCCAGATCAGCTCCGACAGCCAGGTGGCGGCGCCGGCGCTTTCGGCGCCGCCGCGCAGCGTGGCGGCGTGGGCAGTGCGGGCGAGCGTGCGGATCGACAGGGTGCCAAAGCGCAGGTGCACCGACAGGTAGCTCGGGCCGCGCAGGGCGGGGAAGTCGCGCCGGCGCGCATAGTCGCCCATGCGCTCGCAAAACTCGTCGAACAGCGCGTGGGCGCCGGCGCTGGCGGTGGGCATGGCGATCTCGGCCAAGTTGGAGGGGGCGAAGCCCAGTGCATCCAGCGTGGGCAGCGGCTGCACGTAAGCCTTCGGCGGAGCGGCCAGTGACTTCAGATAAGGCTCGACCGGGTAGGGCTTGAGGTCGAACGGAAGCAAGGCCTTGAGCCAGGCGTTCTTGTAGGGCGTGAAGACCGAGAAGGGCTTGCCCTGGCCGGTCAGGATCTCATCCCGCTCAAAGATCACCTGGTCCTTGAAGCTGAAGCAGGCGCAGGACTGGCCCGCCAGCGCTTGCCTGACTTCGGCATCGCGGGCCAGCGAGGCGGGCTCATAGTCGTGGTTGGCGAACACGGCGGTGACGCCGAGCTCGGCGGCCAGCTCGGGAATGGCTGCGCGCGCGTGGCCGTGCAGCACGATCAGGCCGCCGCCGGCCGCGCGCAGTGCTTCGTCCAGCGGGGCCAGCGAGGCCAGGATGAACGCCACCCGGCGGTCGGCCGCCAGGCCGCGCGCCAGCAGCGGATCCAGGATCTCGCGGTCGAAGACGAAGACGCACCATACCTGGCGGCAGTGCTTGAGGGCATAATGCAGCGCCGCGTGATCGTCGGCGCGCAGGTCGCGCCGGAACCAGACCAGGCCGCGCTCGAACAGCCGGTCGATCCGATAGGGTTGGCGGGCGTCGGCGGGGGATGGGGGCAAGATCGGGCGCTCCGGAAGTTGGGCTGGCGAAGCCTGTTACCCTACCATAGCGTCAGGCATGCGCCGCGCGCTCGGGCTGGCCCGGCATGCCGGCCAGCGTTGTCCGCAGCGCCGAACAGCCGGCCCGTATTTCAGTAATCCAGTAATCCAGTAATCCAGATATCAAGAAGCAAGCCATGGCCATGACACTCGACCGCATCCTCCAATCCCAAGGCTTCGGCACCCGCCGCTATTGTGGCGACCTGATCGGGGCCGGCCTGGTGGAGGTCGACGGTACCCTGTGCGAGGATCCGGGCGCCAAGTTCGAAGTCGATGGCCTGCGCCTGACCGTGGACGGCGAGGAATGGATCGGCCACACCAAGGCCTACATCCTGCTGAATAAGCCGGTGGGCTACGAATGCTCGCAGCGCCCGCGCCACCATCCCAGCGTGTACAACCTGCTGCCGGTGCCGCTGCGCCAGCGCGAGGTACAGGCGGTCGGGCGGCTGGACCAGGACACCACCGGCCTGCTGCTGCTCTCGGACGATGGCCAGTTCATCCACGCCCAGACCTCGCCCAAGAAGAAGGTGCCCAAGGTCTATGAAGTGACGACCGCCGAGCCGGTCACCCAAGAGCAGGTCGATGCGCTGGTGGCGGGCGTGCAGCTGGAGGACGAGCCGGCCCCGATCGCGGCGGCCGCCTGCGAAGCTACCGGCGAGCGCAGCCTGCGCCTTAGCCTGACCGAGGGCAAGTACCACCAGGTCAAGCGCATGGTGGCCGCGGCTGGCAACCATGTGGAAGCCCTGCACCGCAGCGCCATCGGGGGGCTGGTGTTGGAGCCGACCCTGGCACTGGGAGACTGGCGCTGGCTGACGCCGGAAGATCTGGCCGCCCTGACGCGCAAGGAATAAGCAGGCGGCGGCAAGCGAGCATCGACGCTGGCACAGAGGCCAGCAAGCAAGCGCACCGGGCAAGCGTCGGAATGTTGCGTTGCGGCATTCCGCGAATCTTTTCCGGACGGATGGCAACGATTTGATAAAATGCAGGAATGGCGACGCTGGAAGCCCCAATCAATCTCACCAATCAGTTCCTGATTGCCATGCCCGGCATGGCAGACCCGACTTTTTCGGGTTCCGTCGTCTACTTGTGCGAGCACAACGACCGCGGCGCGCTGGGCCTGGTGATCAATCGGCCTATCGATATCGATATGGCCACCCTGTTCGACAAGATCGACCTCAAGCTGGAGATCCAGCCGGTGGCGCAGCAGCCTGTCTATTTCGGTGGGCCGGTGCAGACCGAGCGCGGCTTCGTGCTGCATGATCCGGTTGGCATCTATGTCTCGTCGCTGGCCGTACCCGGCGGACTTGAGATGACCACCTCCAAGGACGTGCTGGAGGCCGTGGCCAACGGCAGCGGCCCGCAACGCTTCCTGCTCACGCTGGGCTATGCCGGTTGGGGCGCGGGGCAGCTGGAGGAAGAACTCAGCCGCAATGGCTGGCTGACTGTCCAGGCCGATCCCGAAATCATCTTCAGCGTGCCCCCCGAGGAACGCTTCGCCGCCGCCATACGCCTGTTGGGCATCGATTTCACCATGCTCTCGGGCGAGGCTGGGCATGCCTGAGGACGGAGCGACGCCAGCGCCGCGCCAGTTGCCCTCCGACGGCACCGTCCTGGCCTTCGATTATGGCGAAAAGAAGATCGGCGTTGCGCTTGGCAACTTTGTCACGCGCGAGGCCCGTGCGCTCGTCATCATCCCCAATATCACAGTGGAAGGCCGCTTCGAGGCGGTAACCGCGCTGATCGACGAGTGGGCGCCAGTGCAACTGGTGGTGGGCATGCCCACCAATCCGGACGGCAGCCAGCAGCCTTCGATGCGGCTCGCACGCCGCTTCGGCAACCAGTTGAACGGCCGCTTCGGCCTGCCGGTGGCCTGGGTGGACGAAAGCTACACGTCGATTGCCGCCGAGATGGCCGGCGCCCGCAAGGGCGCGCTCGATGCCGAGGCCGCCAGCATCATCCTGCAACAGTACTTCGACCAGCATCCGCTATGACCCAGACTTCCTCTCTCGACGCCGAGGCGCTCTACCGTAAGCTGCGTGACCAGGTGCAGGCCGCGCTGCCCGAGGCCGAACGCGCGCAATGGTCGGTCGCCGGCATCTATTCCGGCGGTGCCTGGATTGCCGAGCGGCTCGCCGCCGACCTGCAGCTGGCGGCCCACGGGGTCATCAACGTTGCCTTCCACCGCGACGACTATGCCAAGAAGGGCCTGCATAGCCAGGCCCAGCCGACCACGCTGCCCTTTGACGTGCAAGACCGCAAGATCCTGCTGATCGACGACGTGCTGGCTACCGGGCGCACCATCCGCGCCGCCGTCAACGAGCTGTTCGACTATGGCCGCCCGGCCCGCGTGGCGCTGGCCGTGCTGGTCGATCGCGGCGGCCGCGAACTGCCGGCGGCTGCCGACTTTGCCGCCACGCACGTGGCGTTGCCGCCCGGGACCACGCTGGTGCTGTCGCATGAGGGCACCGGCTCCGACATGCGCTTTGCCTTCGCCAACGAGGCCACCGGCAACTAAGCCTGCCCAGCCCACCGGCCGGCGCGCCCGCAACGGCACGCCGGCAAGCCAGACCCAGACCTGCCCAGACCAGTCAACGCCACCGCCCGGCCCTTTCTACCTGCCATGATCAAGACGTTCCGCAACCCGCAACTGACCAAGAACGGCGAGCTCAAGCACCTGCTTTCGATCGAGGGCTTGTCGCGCGAGATGGTCGCGCACATCCTCGACACCGCCAGCCAGTTCGTCTCGCTGTCCGACTCGGACCGCGAAGTGAAGAAGGTGCCGCTGCTGCGCGGCAAAAGCGTGTTCAACCTGTTCTTCGAGAACTCCACGCGCACCCGCACCACCTTCGAGATTGCCGCCAAGCGGCTCTCCGCGGACGTGCTCAACCTGAACATCAACGCCTCGTCCACCAGCAAGGGCGAGTCGCTGCTCGACACCATCAACAACCTGTCGGCGATGTCGGCCGACATGTTCGTGGTGCGCCACGCCAGTTCCGGCGCGCCCTACCTGATCGCCGAGCATGTTGCGCCCCATGTGCATGTCATCAACGCCGGTGACGGCCGCCATGCGCACCCCACGCAGGGGCTGCTCGACATGTACACGATCCGCCACTACAAGAAGGATTTCACCAATCTCACGGTCGCCATCGTGGGTGACATCCTGCACTCCCGCGTGGCGCGCTCCGACATCCACGCGCTGACCACACTGGGCGTGCCCGAAGTGCGCGCCATCGGCCCGCGCACGTTGCTGCCTTCGGGGCTGGAGCAGATGGGCGTGCGTGTCTTCCACAATATGGAAGAGGGGATGAAGGGCGTGGACGTGGTGATCATGCTGCGCCTGCAGAACGAACGCATGAGCGGCGCGCTGCTGCCCTCGGCGCAGGAGTACTTCAAGGCCTATGGCCTCACGCCCGATCGCCTGGCGCTGGCCAAGCCCGATGCCATCGTGATGCACCCGGGCCCCATGAACCGTGGCGTGGAGATCGATTCCGCCGTGGCCGACGGGCCGCAGTCCGTGATCCTCAACCAGGTGACTTTCGGCATTGCGGTACGCATGGCCGTGATGGGCATCGTGGCCGGAAACCACGACTGATCTCATGATGGATAGCGCCCGACCGACAAGGTCCAGGCAAGCCAGAACAACCGAATACAAGCCAAGCGACACGATATGAAGATCCACATCAAGGGCGGCCGCCTGATCGACCCGGCCGCGAACGTCGATGCGCAGCAAGACCTCTACATTGCCGCCGGCAAGATCGTCGGCGTGGGCAGCGCGCCGGCGGACTTCCACGCCAACAAGACGATCGACGCCAGCGGGCTGATCGTCTGCCCCGGCCTGGTCGACCTGTCCGCGCGGCTGCGCGAGCCGGGCTATGAATACAAGGCCACGCTCGAATCCGAAGTGGCGGCAGCCACCGCCGGCGGCGTGACCAGCCTGGTTTGCCCGCCCGACACCGACCCCGTGCTAGACGAGCCCGGCCTGGTCGAGATGCTCAAGTACCGCGCCCGCACGCTCAACCAGACCCATGTGTATCCGCTAGGTGCGCTCACGCTGGGCCTCAAGGGCGAGACGCTGACCGAGATGTCGCAGCTCACCGAGGCCGGCTGCATCGGCTTCTCGCAGGCCGAAGCGCCGATCCGCAACACCCAGGTGCTGCTGCGCGCCCTGCAGTACGCGCAGACCTTTGGCTTCACGGTCTGGCTGCGCCCGGAAGACCCGTACCTCGGTGGCGGCGTGGCCGCCAGCGGCGCCGTGGCGTCGCGCCTGGGCCTGTCCGGTATGTCGGTGATTGCCGAGACCGTGCGCCTGCACACCATCTTCGAGCTGATGCGCGCCAGCGGCGCACGCGTGCACCTGTGCCGCCTGTCGTCGGCCGCGGGCATCGAGCTGGTGCGCCAGGCCAAGCGCGAAGGCCTCAAGGTGACCTGCGACGTCAATATCCACCACGTGTCGCTGACCGACATGGACATCGGCTACTTCAACTCGCAGATGCGCTTCTCGCCGCCGCTGCGCAGCGCGCGCGACCGCGACGCCATCGTGGCCGGGCTGGCCGACGGCACCATCGACGCACTGTGCTCGGACCACACCCCCGTGGACGACGACGAAAAGCTGCTGCCCTTCGCCGAAGCCTCGCCAGGCGCCACCGGGCTGGAACTGCTGCTGCCGCTGACGCTGCGCTGGGCCGAGGAGCACAAGGTGCCGCTGGGCAAGGCGCTAGCCCGCATCACGGCCGAGCCGGCCCGCGTGCTCGGCCTGGCTGCCGGCACGCTGGCCGCAGGCAGCGCCGCCGATATCTGCATCTTCCATCCCGAGCAGGAATGGAAGGTCGAGCGGCGCGCGCTCAAGAGCCAGGGCAAGAATTCGCCGTGGCTCGGCTACGAGATGCGTGGGCGCGTGCGCACCACGCTGGTCGGCGGCCACGTCGTCTACGAACTGCACTGAGCACCATGCCGGCCCGAGGGAAGTCGGACAAGATGGTACAAGCGAGTTCGCCAGTGGGGCCGGCATGATCTGGCTGCGCAAGTTCGCCCTGATCCTTCACCTGCTGCGCGGCCTCCTGACCTGCGCGGTGCTGTTCCCCTGGCTCGGCGTAGAGTCGCGGCAGTCGCATATCCGGCGTTGGTCGCGCCGGCTGCTGCGGATCTGTGGGGTGACGCTCGAGGTGCAGGGACTGCAGCCGGGGCAGGCCATGCCGCATGGCGCGATGGTGGTGTCCAACCATATTTCATGGCTGGATATTTACGTCATCAATAGCTGGCAGCCCGTGCGCTTCGTCGCCAAATCCGAAATCCGCGACTGGCCGGTAATCGGCTGGCTGTGCGGGCAGACCGGCACCATCTTCATCGAACGCGCGCGCAAGCGCGACGCGCATCGCGTGCTGCATGCCATTACCGACGTGATGCTGCAGGGCGACCTGGTCTGCGTGTTCCCGGAAGGCACAACCACGGATGGCAGCAGCGTGCTGCCGTTCCACGCCAACCTGATGCAAGCGCCGATATCGGGCGGGCTGCCGGTGCAGCCGGTCGGGCTGGCTTACCTGGATGCCGCGACGGGCCAGCCGACGCTGGCGCCAGCCTATATTGGCGACCTGAGCCTGCTGGAAACGCTCGATGCGATCCTGCGGGCGCCGCCGATCACCGCCAGGCTATGCTTTGCGCCAGCCCTCACCGCCACCAGCGCCAGCCGGCGCGACCTGGCCGAGGCGGCTCGCGCGGTAGTGAGCCATCTGAGCCAGGGCGCGCAACAGCACGCAGTGGAACTCGCGGTGCGCGTGAACGAAGGGCGCGAGAGCGAGCAATCCTTCAACGAAGGCGATGTGAGCGCGGATTCTCCCGCGCCGGCTGCCTGATCGGCTCAAGCCAGCGGATCGCAGTACTGCGGGCACTCCACCTGGATCAGCGTGCGTTCAGCCGGATCCGCCGCCAGGCGCGCGGCGGTGAGCTTGCCACCCCAGACACATCCAGTATCCAGCGCCATCAGGTTGGGGCGCATCACCAGTCCGAGCGTGGACCAATGCCCGCACACCACCGTGGTGTCTTCGGTGCGCCGTCCGGGCACATCAAACCATGGCATGAAGCCAGCCGGCGTGCTTCCGGGGCCTTCCTTGGTCTTGAGGTCCATCACGCCGTCGGCGTTGCAAAAGCGCAGGCGGGTCAGGGCGTTGATCACGACACGGTGACGCTCGATGCCCCGCAAGGCCGGGTCCCACCGGTCCGCCGCATTGCCGAAGATGTCGGCCAGGAACGCCTTCCAGCCCGGGCCGCGCAGTTCGCGCTCGACTTCTGCTGCCAGCGCCATTGTCTGCTCTGTGGTCCATTGCGGAAGCACGCCCGCGTGCACGAGCAGGAAGCCGTCTTCGTGGATGGCCAGGGGGCGATGCCTTAGCCAAGTGAGTAATTCATCGCAATCTGGTGCTTCGAGGATATCAGCCAAAGTGTCGCTACGGCCGCTTTTACGCACGCCGGCGGCCACAGCCAGCAGGTGGATGTCGTGGTTGCCGAGCACGGCTTCGGCGCGCTTGCCGAGCTGGCGGACGGTTCGCAGCGTGCGTGCGGAGGCAGGGCCGCGGTTGACTAGGTCGCCTACGAAGCGGAGTTCGGCTTTCGACCGTAGCCGCTCGGTCAGAGCAAGGAGCGACTCGTTGCAGCCCTGGAGGTCTCCGATCGCGTAATTTTCTCGTGTCGCCTTTCTATCTGCCATTGTTGAGAAGGAAGCTGTTTGTCGTTGAGCTCATGTTCAATCGAGTTTAGTTGGGATGATGGGTGAGCACCGAGCTGCAGTGCCGGGATCAGCCAGGAACGTAGATCGCTTCGGATAGAATACTGCCCCTTGGGGTAGGTAAACGATTCTGCCGTTTCACTGGCGGCTAGGTGGGGCGCCTCCAGAATATGAATCAGATATTAAACGAGGCACGGAGTTGCCGTGTATTCAGGCTATGGAAGAGTGGCATTTCGGGCCGCAATCGTGGTTCGAGTTAGCTTATGTGGATAGAAACGTGGGTTTAGCGTCACTTTCTCGCTTTGATGGCCGAATGGCCGCCTATCAACTGTCGGAGAAACTAACGCCAAACGACTAACGCCGACATCTGACGACGGGCGAAAGTATGCTTGACAGGCTCCAGATGGCATCGCGCACGGGTGTTAGCAGGGAGGGTTTCGACAACATGCGGCGTAAGCATAGTTCCACTCGCAGCATTCTGTCATGGGCAGCAATTGTCTTTTTGATCCCCACGGATTCCTCTTCGAGAGCTTTAATGCGCTTGAATTCGAGCAGGCAAGCAGGCTGAAGCGCGAATTCTTGCAGGATAATCTGGCCGCTACTCGCGCGCGTGTCACCATTGCTGCGAGCCGTAAGGCGCTTCAGTTCTGTTTTCGCCGTCGTTAATAACATTGCCTCCTGTGGCAAATATATGGAGTATTGAATGTCCAAGATTGTGCTGGCTACGGACGCAGCAGCGATAGGCGAAGAGGGTATTTCGATAGTGGTGCCGGTGTATCGGTCCGCAGCTACTCTGACCCCGCTGTGTGGCAGGCTGGTAAGCACCCTTGCAGCACTCGTGGCGGACTACGAGATTATCCTTGTCGAAGATGGCGCGAATGACGGTTCGTGGGAGGTGATCGAGTCTCTTGTGAACAGTAATCCTCGCATCAAAGGGATTCGTCTGCGGCGTAATTATGGCCAGCACAATGCGTTGCTGTGCGGCATCCGCGCGGCCATCCAGCCTATTATCGTGACTCTGGACGATGATCTTCAACATCCGCCGGAGGAGATCGCGAAGCTGTTGGCCGAATTGCGCAGGGGAAATGACGTTGTCTACGGCACGCCGGAACGCGAGCAACATAATTTCTGGCGCGACCAGGCATCACGGATCACCAAGGTCGCCTTGCAAAGTACCATGGGAGCCGAAACGGCACGTTTTGTGAGCGCATATCGCATATTCAGGACAGCGTTGCGCGACGCCTTCCAGGACTACCGTAGTCCCTTCGTATCAATTGACGTCCTTCTTACTTGGAGTACGACCCGTTTCTCCCATATCGTCGTGCGTCACGAACCGCGCACGGTTGGTGTATCCAACTACACGTTCAAAAAATTAATAAGCCACGCGATGAACATGATGACCGGCTTCAGCACGTTGCCGTTGCAGATTGCCAGCTTTGTCGGGTTCGGCTTCACCGTGATCGGCGTACTGATCTTGCTCTATGTCATTGGCCGCTATTTTTTCAGCGGTGATGCAGTCCCGGGTTTTCCATTCCTCGCATCCATCATTGCGATTTTCTCGGGGGCGCAGTTGTTTGCGATCGGAATAATTGGCGAATATCTTGCTCGCATGCATTTTCGCACGATGGAGCGTCCGGCCTATACGATTGCCGATGTCGTAGTCAGGACTCGCGACGGCAATGCTGAATATGCTAGGGAAGGCGAGCCGCAATGAAGCAACTGACGCTGTTCGCGATGACAAAGAAGGGTTATGCATTGCTGCTCGACCTGGTCGATACCTTTGGTCACCTCTTTGAGGAAGTCGTAGTCGGTAGCGATGCGGCGCTCGACCACGACTACAGCGAAGAAATTGTCGCGTTGTGCGCACAGCGGGGAATCTCATGGTGCAGGCACGGTCCAGGCTACCAAATCAGGACAGAGTACGTCATGGCCGTATCGTGGCGCTGGCTGATACCCCATCCAGAATCGCGTCTGATAGTGTTTCACGATTCGCTGTTGCCGAAATACAGAGGCTTCAATCCGCTGGTGTCCAGCCTTATCAATGGAGATCGGAGCGTCGGCGTGACGGCACTCTTTGGAGCCAGCCAGTATGACGCGGGGGCAATCCTTGCACAGTCGGTAACGGAGATTGACTATCCGATCACCATTGCCGAGGCAATCGACGCTTTGCGGGCCGATTATTGCGCCGTGGCAACCGAGGTACTTGATTTGCTTGCGCGCGGAGAGGCCTTGCGTGGCGTACCCCAAGACGAAGCACTGGCAAGCTATAGCTTATGGCGGGACGAGGAAGACTATCGGGTACCATGGGCGCAGTCGTCGGAACGGATAGCGCGCTTTGTCGATGCGTTAGGCTCACCGTACAAGGGCGCCGCAACGCTGGTGGACGGCGTGCTCGGTCGCATTTACGCTGCAAGGCCGTTGCCTGATGTTGAGATCGAAAATCGTACGCCCGGCAAGGTGATCCGGATGGAGGGCGATTCGCCGGTGGTCGTCTGCGGAGAGGGCTTACTACAAGTGATCTCGCTGGTCGAGGATCATTCTGGTGCGTCGATGCTTCCCCTGGCCCACTTCAGGACGCGGTTCACGTGATTTCGGAGTGCATTTGAATACTCTTGCCCAGTTGCTGCGCTTCGCCTCAGTCGGTGTGGCCTCTAATGCAGTGCTGTATCTTTTGTATATTTTTACGACATCGATCGGCGTCGGGCACAAGATAGCGATGAGTGGCCTGTATTTGCTGGGTGTGCTGCAAACCTTCGTGCTTAACAAGGCCTGGTCATTTCGCCATTCCGGGCATGCTGCTTCGACACTGGTGCGCTACTTCATTGCCTATGTGCTGGCCTACGTGTTGAATCTCGGCGTCATGATCGTCATGGTGGACTGGCTTGGATATTCGGACCGTTTGGTGCAGGGGACAATGATTATTCTTGTTGCAATGTTACTTTTTTCGGCGCAGAAGTATTGGGTCTTCCGGCCCGATCGCAAGCCGTCAGGGATGGAGAGCGCATGAAGCAGTGCCTTGCATGTGGAGGAGTGGAGGTGGATGCCTCGTGGCGTTGTGCAAGCTGTCATTGCTCTCCACCCCGTATTGATGGTTTCATCGCTTTCAGCCCGGAACTGGCTACGCTTAGTAGTGGCTTTAAGCCGGAGTTTTTTCAACAGCTTTCCGAAGTCGAATCGGGGAATTTCTGGTTCGTTGCGCGGAACCGGTTGATAACCTGGGCCGCTGGCAGTTATTTTCCGAACGCCCGCAACTTCTGCGAGATCGGTTGCGGCACAGGCTACGTGTTGCACGGCATGGCATCGGCGTTCCCGAAGTGGGATTTTTCTGCAACCGAGATTTACAGTGATGGTTTGCCATTCGCCGCCGCACGAGTTCCGGGTGCATCCTTTTATCAACTCGATGCGCGGCGCATTCCATTCACCGAGGAGTTCGACGTCATAGGTGCCTTCGACGTTCTTGAGCATATCGAGGAAGATGAGCAGGTCTTGCAAGAAATGCATCGAGCGATTGCACCCGGCGGAGGCCTGCTGATTACCGTTCCACAACATCAGTTCATGTGGAGCCAGCAGGATGAACACGCTTGCCACGTCCGGCGCTACACAGCGACGGAACTCCGTCGGAAAATCGAAGGCGCAGGGTTCAGGATCGAGATCATTACTTCCTTCGTGTCTCTACTGTTTCCCCTTATGTATATGACGCGCCGGCGCGCTCGGCTGCCCGAGTCAGAATATGACCTGACGGCGGATCTGCGTCTCAATCCGTTGATCAATGGCGTGTTTGGCGCAACGATGAGTATCGAGCGTTGCTTAATCAAGGCAGGCGCACGATTCCCGTTTGGCGGGTCGCTGCTGGTCGCGGCCAGGAAAATAGCAGCCGAATAAATGAACACTACTAATTCCGTGCATATTCCTTTCAACCGCCCCTATATGACGGGGAAAGAGCTGGCTTACATAGCGCAAGCCCATGCTGGCGGCAATCTGTCAGGCGATGGCCCGTTCACTGACCGCTGCCATGCCTGGCTTGCATCGGGTGCAAATACGCTGCAGGCGCTCCTGACACACTCCTGTACCGCGGCGCTGGAGTTGGCAGCCCTGTTGATCGACTTGAAACCGGGTGATGAGGTGATAATGCCGTCGTACACCTTTGTTTCGACCGCGAACGCCTTTGTGCTGAGGGGCGCGGTGCCCGTATTTGTCGATGTAAGGCCTGATACGCTGAACCTTGATGAAACGCAGGTGGAGGCTGCCGTTACTTCCAGGACGCGCGCCATCGTCCCGGTACACTATGCCGGTGTAGCGTGCGAGATGGACACTTTGATGGCTATCGCAGAGCGTCACGGTCTAGTCGTGATCGAGGACGCCGCGCAGGGCGTCATGGCTACCTATCGTGGGCGCGCACTGGGTTCCATCGGGCATCTGGGAGCGTACAGCTTCCACGAGACAAAGAATGTGATTAGCGGAGAGGGTGGGGCTCTGCTTGTGAATCGCGAGGAGTACCGGCTCCAGGCTGAGATCTTCCGCGAAAAGGGGACTGATCGCAGTCGCTTCTTCCGCGGTGAAGTTGACAAATATACTTGGCAAGCCATCGGCTCTTCCTTCCTGCCAAGCGAGCTGACGGCTGCGTTCCTTTGGGCGCAACTCGAGGAAGCCGAGTCCCTGACCGCCCGCCGGCTGGCGCTCTGGGACTTCTACCACGAACAACTCGCGGCGCTGGAGAGCACCGGTCAGCTGCGCAGACCGATTATTCCTCCGGAGTGTGGTCATAACGCGCACATGTATTACGTGTTGCTCGCTCCAGGTGTGGATCGCCAGAGGGTTTTGCAGCGGCTGAAGGGGCAGGGAATTAACGCGGTGTTTCACTACGTGCCACTGCATTCGGCTCCGGCAGGCCTCCGGTATGCGCGCCAGCATGGCTCATTGACCGTCACGGACAGCATTGCCAATCGCTTGATCCGCTTGCCCATGTGGATCGGGCTGACTCGAGAGCAGCAAAGTCTTGTCATATCGGTGCTATCTGAGGCGCTCGGGTAGGTTGTGTATTCACCTCTCAGGGTGATTTCAGGCAGGAGTTGACGGCGAGCACGCGTGTTGGGATCCGCGGGAGGCGCTCGCCCGCGCATTTTTTTGTGCGATCCAGCGTGTACGTTGTACTTCATTCGGATAGCGCCCCAACGGCTCTCTTCGAGTCAATTGGATTCCCGGCAATGCGGAACCACATTCAATAGCTGCGTAGAAGTTGCTTTTGGAGCACAATATCGAGCGCTAAAGGGGGGGCAACGACGGGATTGGAGATCCGTCGTATTTGTCCAGACCTCGCGGTGGGACGTTACAACAGGCTACAAAAAGATGGTCGCTCAGGTTAAGCGGGTGCTTCCGGTCGGATAGAATACCGCCACTTCTGCAGGCACTTAACATCGCCGTCCATTTTGGACCAGGCGGAGGCTTGGCACTGGCCAGGTTCTCAAAGATCTATTAGATAGGCAGGGAGCACTGGTCTTGTCCCACATACTTGTCACTGGTGGCGCCGGTTTCATTGGCGCCAATTTCGTTCTTGACTGGCTGCGCGAGGACGGATCGGACGCGGTCGTCAACGTCGACAAGCTGACTTACGCCGGCAACCTGGAATCTCTCGCCTCGTTAAAGGGGAGTAAGCGTCATATATTTTCGCGTACCGACGTATGCGATCGTGTGGCGCTGGATCGTCTTTTTTCGGAATACAGGCCGCGCGCGGTGATCCACTTTGCGGCTGAAAGCCATGTCGACCGCTCGATTGAGGGGCCGGGCGGGTTTATTCAGACCAATGTCGTTGGCACCTTCACATTGCTCGAGGCCGCTCGCACCTACTGGAGCGGTCTGGAAGCCTCAGGGCGCGAAGCCTTCCGCTTCCTGCATATCTCCACAGATGAGGTATTCGGTTCCCTGCAGCCCAGTGACCCGGCATTCACGGAATGCACCGCCTATGCGCCCAACAGCCCGTATTCGGCAACCAAGGCAGCGGCAGACCATCTGGTCCGCGCTTACCATCATACCTACGGGCTTCCGGTCCTCACCACCAACTGCTCGAACAATTACGGCCCCTATCATTTTCCCGAGAAGTTGATCCCGCTCGTTTTGACAAAGGCGCTGGCCGGCGAGCCGCTGCCCGTGTATGGCGACGGTCTGAATGTGCGGGATTGGCTCTATGTTGGCGATCACTGTGCGGCCGTTCGGGCTGTGCTCGCCAAGGGCCGGGTGGGGGAAACCTATAACGTCGGCGGCAGTAACACCAGGACGAACCTTGACGTCGTGCACACGCTATGCGATCTGCTCGACGAGCTTCGCCCGAAGGCGACGGGCTCGTATCGGGAGCAGATTACCTTCGTCGCCGATCGTCCCGGCCATGACCGGCGCTATGCGGTCGATTCGCGAAAGCTCCAGACGGAACTGGGCTGGACATGCAAGGAAACCTTCGCGACAGGACTGCGCAAGACAGTCCAGTGGTATCTCGATAACCAGGCGTGGGTTGCAAATGTGATGTCTGGTGAGTACCGAAAGGGGCGGCATGAGTGAAATGCCGGATCAGGCGCATCGCATTCCCATCCTTCTTGTAACAGGAAGCAACGGCCAGGTCGGTTTCGAGCTGCGGCGCTCTCTGAGCCCTCTTGGGCACGTCATTGCGACGGACCGGGCTGCATGCGATCTGTCGTGCCCCGATGAAATTCGTCGCGTCATGCGGGAATACTGCCCCGATGTGATCGTTAATGCTGCCGCATATACCGGAATGGACAAGGCGGAAAGCGACATTGAAAGCGCTTACGCCGTAAATGCCGCTGCGGTGGGTGTCCTTGCCGAAGAGGCGCGGGCTTTCGGTAGCCTGCTGGTGCATTATTCGACTGACTGTGTTTTTGATGGTCGTCAGGCGACACCGTATGTGGAAACCGATGCGGTCAATCCCATATCCGTCTACGGTAAGAGCAAGCTGGCTGGCGAGCAAGCCATAGCCCATATGAGCCCCGCGGCACTGATACTTCGGACGTCCTGGGTGGCGGGGGGGCATGGCAACAATTTTGCCAAAACGATGCTGCGGCTTGGCGGCACGCAAGCGATGCTGCGCGTGGTTGCAGATCGCTTTGGCGCGCCCACCGGCGCTGCGCTAATCGCCGACGTGACGGCGCAGATTGTCGCGCGAGCGTGGCTCCATGGCGACCGCGGTGTTTTTTCACCGGGCATCTATCACCTCGCAGCTGCGGGTGAGACCAGTTGGCATGGCTACGCCAGTGAAGTTCTGCGTTACGCCGCAGCGCATGGCGTGGCGCTCAAGACGGACCCGGACCGGATCCAGGCGATCGCCGCAAGTGAATTCCCGTCGGTCGCGCCGCGCCCGGCCAGTGTGCGACTGGATACGACCAAGCTACGCCAGACGTTTGGTATCCACCTGCCGGACTGGCGGCAGGGGGTGCATCACTTGCTGGATCAGATACTTGCCTAAGCAGGCCATCATGCGCAATGAATTCTCTTCTGACCCCGATTCAAGCGTGCTGCCTGGCGTCGCGAGGAACCTTGGCGAGCAACGGCGGCGCATGCCGCTAGCGGCAAAGGAGGGTGACCAGTTATGCGTTTGAAGGCGACGCCGACCGCATTGCCGGAGGTCCTGGTCCTCGAGCCGGCAGTCTTCGAGGACGAGCGTGGATTTCTTTTTGAGAGCTTTAGTGCTCGGAATTTCGAACTCGCCACAGGCTTTAGCGGCACATTTGTTCAAGAAAACCACAGTCGGTCCGTTAAGGGGGTGCTTCGCGGGCTGCATTACCAGTTGAAAAGCCCACAGGGAAAACTGATTCGGGTTGTGTCGGGCGAAGTTTTTGATGTGGCGGTGGATTTGCGCCGACAATCGCCTCGTTTCGGCCAGTGGGCAGGTATCCGGCTGTCAGGCGAGAGCCATCGCCAACTCTGGATACCGCCGGGATTTGCCCACGGGTTTCTTGTGCTGTCGGAACAGGCGGAAGTGCTTTATAGGTTATCTGAGTATTGGAGCCAGCAGGACGAGCGTACCATTGCCTGGAACGACCCGCAGCTTGGTATTGCGTGGCCGCTCCAGGGCCAGTTGATCCAGTCGGACAAAGATCGGAACGGCGCTTCTCTTGTCGAGGCGGAAACCTTCCCTTAGTTCACGAACGGTCCGTGCGCTTCGTGCACTGGCTGGTTTCCTGCCAACCAAGTGACAGTCCAACGTGACAACTAAACAATAACTCAATGATGCTGCTTAAGAAAATTTCCGAGATGTCGCGCCAGAAGAAGATTCTTCTGATGTTGGTGCTCGACTTCTTCCTGCTGCCGCTTTCCCTCTGGTCGGCGGTCGGCTTGCGGACGGATCATTGGGCTGTCAGTTCACAGTACCCGATCAGCCTGTATTTCGTCACCTCTTTGGTGGCCATCCCGGTTTTTATCAAATTGGGCTTGTACCGCTCGGTAGTGCGTTACATGGAGGACCGGGCCATCCTGACCATTGTTATCGCGGTCACCATTTCGATCGGGATGTTCGGTTCGCTGATCTTCTTCCTGGGCCTGTCCAACGTCCCGCGCGGTGCGCTCCTGATCTACTGGCTGCTGGCCATCGTCTATATCGTGTGCAGCAGGTTCTTTGTGCGGGCAGCATTCAGGATGTTGCCGTCCTTTGGCCGCCACGGCCAGAAGGTCATCATCTATGGCGCGGGCGATGCCGGGCGGCAGCTCGCTGTCGCCCTGGGCGTGGGCTCGGACTACGAGCCAATGGCATTCGTGGATGACGACATAAAGAAGCGCGGGCTCAGCATCGCGGGCATCAAGGTCCACGGCGCCGATGAGCTGCCCGAACTGGTAAGGCGCCTTGCGATCCACCAGGTGCTGATCGCAATTCCGTCCGCTTCGCGCAGCCGTCGCATCGAAATCGTGAATGCGCTAGAGCCGCTCGCGGTCGAGGTGCGGGCCGTGCCCGGCATGGCGGAAATGGTTTCCGGCGAGGTGCGCCTGGATGACGTGCGCGAGGTGGAAATCGACGAGTTGCTCGGGCGCGACGTGGTTGCCCCGAACATGAAGCTGTTGATGGAGAACATTGCTGGCAAGAGCGTCATGGTCACTGGTGCCGGTGGTTCCATCGGCTCCGAGCTGTGCCGGCAAATCATCAAGAACAAGCCCGCGCGTCTTGTCTTGTATGAGCAGTCCGAGTTTGCCTTGTACGCCCTTGAGTACGAACTGCAGCAGACTGTCGCAGAGAAAGAGCTCCCGATAGAACTGGTGCCGGTACTTGGCTCGGTGCAGAACGGCGAGCGGGTCTTCGGCATCATGTCGCGCTACGGGGTGCAGACCATCTACCATGCGGCTGCCTACAAGCACGTGCCCATTGTCGAGTTCAATATGACTGAGGGCATATTGAACAACACTGTCGGTACCCGGATCACTGCGGAGGCAGCGATTCGTGCCAACGTCGAAGCGTTCGTGTTGATCTCCACCGACAAGGCTGTGCGGCCGACCAATGTCATGGGGGCGAGCAAGCGGATGGCGGAATTGTGCCTGCAGGCGTTCGCGCAGGATCCGAGCGTGCGCACCCGTTTCAGCATTGTCCGCTTTGGCAATGTGCTCGGTTCGAGCGGCTCGGTGGTGCCACTGTTCAGGACCCAGATTGCCGCGGGGGGGCCCGTCACGGTGACGCACCCGGATATCATCCGGTACTTCATGACCATTCCCGAGGCCGCCCAGCTTGTCATCCAGGCGGGGGCGATGGGCGGCGAAGGCGAAGTCTTCGTGCTCGATATGGGCCAGCCTGTCAAGATTGTCGATCTGGCCCGGCGCATGATCCACCTGAGCGGCTTCCAGGTAAAGGACGAGGCGAATCCTGACGGCGACATCGAGATCCAGTTCACCGGGCTGCGCCCCGGGGAGAAGCTGTACGAGGAGTTGTTGATCGGGGATGCCGTGAGCGGCACTGGCCACCCGCGCATCATGAAGGCAGACGAGTCCTTCCTGAGCCGTGAGCAGCTCGATGAAAAGATGAAGTGCCTCATCCAGGCCTCTGACTCCAACGACTGCGAAACCATCCGGACGATTCTTCTCGAATGCGTTTCAGGGTTTCGCCCGGACCGCGATATCAAGGACCACTTGCATGAAGAACCGGCTCCGCGTATTCGTCTCCTGCGCTGAGTACGCCCTCATGTCTGCATCGAAAACATCTCGGAGTGGTTTGCGGCGGAGCCGGAGTGAACCAAGAGTGCAGTGTACGGTGAGGGTGGGCTACGTCCTCGCGCGGGGGCGACGACAATCCGATCACTGGACGAGCTTTCTCCGCCCGCCTGCCAGTCGGGCTCCGGCGGCGGCTCAAGCCCGGGAAAATATGGCAAAATGTTGTCGTTTTGTATCCTGGGTCAACAAGTTAAAAAGTGATGGAGGCGTAACTCAGCTTTGCGCTCCGGCGCGGCTGCTCTTCCGGAGTGCCGATCTTGTTGGTGTGGCCCCCAGGCAGCAATGGATTCGCTCTGATCGATTGATCCCGGTCGGGCGGTACCGGCGAGGGGATTCAGGCTGTACCAGGGTTGCCCGCCAACTCCTGCGGGCTGGGCGGACGCACTGTAGTCTCCTTCCTTCCCATCCTCCCTATCCGGCGTGTAGCTCGCGTGCACGTCCGGGTGTATACATTCCGATCGATTCATGAGGTGTCGATACCCGATTGAGCATCGGAAGGTGTCTGTATTTTGCGATGAGTAGTTTTGTGCCGCTACCGACAATTTCTGGGACGTAGGGTTATGGCGCCGGAGGCCGGTGTGCTCTCCAACAATCGCTTGAATATGCAAATATTGGCTTGAGAAATGAGAATTACTATTATCGGTACCGGCTATGTCGGCCTTGTGACGGGCACCTGCCTTGCTGAGCTGGGCAACAACGTCTTCTGCGTAGATGTCGATGCTAAGAAAATCGATTTGCTGAACAACGGCGGCGTGCCTATCTATGAGCCCGGCCTCAAGGCGCTGATTGACCGGAATCGTGCCGCGGGCCGGCTGAAGTTTTCGACGGATATTGCCGCCAGCGTTGCGCACGGCGATATCCAGTTTATCGCCGTCGGCACGCCGCCGGACGAAGACGGCTCCGCCGACCTGAAGTACGTGATCGAGGCCGCCCGGAACATCGGTCGTTACATGGATTCGTTCAAGGTTATCGTCGACAAATCCACCGTTCCGGTCGGAACGGCGGATAAGGTGAAGGCGGCGGTGGCGGAGGAGCTTAGCCAGCGTGGCTCCGCCCATCTTGACTGCGCGGTGGTCTCCAATCCCGAGTTCCTCAAGGAGGGCGCGGCGGTTGAGGATTTCATGCGTCCAGACCGGATAGTAGTCGGTGTCGCATCGGACGAAGCCGGGGAAAAGGCCAGGGCGATGATGCGGACACTGTATGCGCCGTTCAACCGCAACCATGAGCGCATGTACTTCATGGATGTGCGCTCGGCAGAGTTCACGAAATATGCCGCCAATGCCATGCTTGCCACGCGTATCAGCTTCATGAACGAGTTGGCGAACCTGGCCGACCGGGTGGGCGCCGATATCGAGCTGGTGCGCCAGGGAATTGGCTCCGATCCCCGAATTGGCTATAGCTTTCTCTATGCGGGGATTGGCTATGGTGGCTCCTGCTTCCCGAAGGACGTGCAGGCACTGGCGAAGACCGCGGCACAATTCGGCCAGTCGACGTATGTGCTGGATGCAGTCGAGAAGGTCAACCAGGCGCAAAAACGCGTGCTGGTCGACAAGGTGCTCGCTCGCTTCGGCAATGACATTGCCGGTAAGCGCTTTGCGGTCTGGGGGCTGGCATTCAAGCCGGAAACCGACGACATGCGTGAAGCGCCGAGCCGCATCATCATTCAGGAACTCCTGGGCCGCGGGGCGATCGTGCAGGCGCATGATCCCGTTGCAATGGAAGAGGCCCGCCGCGTGCTGACCCAGGATCTCGCCGATCGTGACGGCGCTTTGGAGCATTTGCATTTCGTCGATCAGCCGGAGAGTGCGCTGGTGGGCGTGGATGCTTTGATTATCGTGACGGAGTGGAAGGCTTTCCGGAGTCCGGACTTCGACGCGATGCGTCGCGACATGAAGAATCCGCTCATTTTTGACGGCCGGAATCTCTTTGACCCCTCGTCGATGAAGAAACAAGGCTTCGAGTATTTCGGTATCGGCCGCTCATAAAACTTTGAACATGCGAAATTACAATTCCCGCCAGCGAATCCTGGTGACCGGCGGCGCCGGCTTTCTCGGTTCGCATTTGTGCGATCGCCTCATCGAGCAGGGCAATGAAGTGCTGTGCGTCGACAATCTCTTCACGGGCGCCAAGCAGAATATCGAACATCTGCTCAGCCATCCTCGTTTCGAGTTCATCCGCCACGACGTGACCTTCCCGCTGTTCGTGGAAGTCGACCAGATCTATAACCTGGCCTGCCCGGCGTCACCTGTCCACTATCAGCACGATCCGGTGCAAACCACGAAGACGTCGGTGCATGGCGCCATCAACATGCTTGGCCTCGCCAAGCGGGTCGGCGCCAAGATCTTCCAGGCCTCGACCAGCGAAGTCTACGGCGACCCGGTCGTGCACCCGCAGCCCGAAGCCTATTGGGGAAACGTGAATCCCATTGGCATCCGCTCGTGCTACGACGAAGGCAAGCGATGCGCGGAAACCCTGTTTTTCGACTACCACCGCCAGCATGGGCTGGAGATCAAGGTTGCCCGGATCTTCAATACCTATGGTCCGCGGATGCACCAGAACGACGGCCGCGTGGTATCGAACTTCATCATGCAGGCGCTGCGCGGTGAGCCGATCACCGTGTTCGGGGAAGGCAAGCAGACACGCTCGTTCTGCTTTGTCGATGACCTGATCGACGGCATTGTCGCCCTGATGAGCACGCCCAAGGACTTTACCGGCCCGATGAACCTGGGCAACCCGCACGAGATGACGATGCTCGAGCTGGCCAGCCACATCATCGAGCTGACAGGTTCACGTTCCACGATCGAGTTCAAGCCCTTGCCGTCCGACGATCCCACGCAGCGCCGTCCTGATACCCGTCTGGCCGAGGAAATGATCGGCTGGAACCCGTCGGTGCATTTCCGCGACGGCCTGAGCAAGACGGTCGATTACTTCAAGCGCTTTGTATAAGCAGCCCAGCTCATTTTTCAGAAGAGATTCGCAATGTTCAATAACAAGTCTATTTTGATCACGGGCGGTACGGGCTCGTTTGGCAGGAAGTACGCACGAACGATTCTGGCCCGCTACAAGCCGAAGCGTCTCGTGATCTACTCGCGCGACGAACTCAAGCAGTTCGAAATGCAGCAGGACATCGATGCGCCGCCGATGCGCTATTTCATCGGTGACGTTCGCGATGGCGACCGCTTGTCCCAGGCCATGCGTGGCATTGACTATGTCATCCACGCTGCCGCGCTCAAGCAAGTTCCCGCAGCGGAGTACAACCCGCTGGAGTGCATCAAGACCAACATTCATGGCGCCGAGAACGTCATCAATGCGGCGATCGCCAACAATGTCCACAAGGTGATCGCGCTGTCGACCGACAAGGCTGCCAATCCGATCAACCTCTATGGCGCGACCAAGCTGGCGTCCGACAAGTTGTTTGTCGCGGCCAACAACATGGTAGGCGCCAACCAGACTTCGTTCGCTGTGGTTCGCTACGGAAATGTGGTTGGCTCCCGCGGCTCGGTTGTGCCTTTCTTCGAGCAGCTGCTGGCAAGGGGCGAGAAGGAACTGCCGATTACGCACGCCGAGATGACTCGCTTTTGGATCAGCCTGCAAGATGGGGTGGATTTCGTGCTGAAGAACTTCGAGCGGATGCATGGCGGCGAAATCTTTGTGCCCAAGATCCCGTCGATCCGCATCACGGACCTGGCCGAGGCAGTCGCGCCTGGCGTCGCGACCCGAGTGATCGGCATTCGTCCGGGCGAGAAGCTCCACGAGATCATGTGTCCGTCCGACGATTCCCATCTCACGTTGGAATTCTCGGATCACTACGTTCTGCGCCCGACGATCAAGTTCCACCACTCGGACATCGACTATACGGTCAATGCGCTGGGTGAGCAGGGCGATCAGGTTAGCCAGGGTTTCGAATATAACTCCGGCAACAATCCGCATTTCCTGAGCCCTCAGGAAATCCGTGAGTTCAACGCCAAGGCAATGGCATGATTCCATACGGCCGGCAAGATATTTCGGCGGAAGATATCCAGGCGGTAGTGGCGGTCCTGGAGTCCGACTTCCTGACGCAGGGGCCGGCCGTGCCGGCATTCGAATCGGCGATAGCGACTTATGTCGGAGCCGAGCACGCAGTTGCCGTCAATAGTGCAACTTCAGCGCTTCACATCGCGTGCATGGCGCTTGGCGTGGGACCCGGGGACACCGTCTGGACCACCCCGAACACCTTTGTCGCGTCGGCCAATTGCGCGCGCTATTGCGGTGCCGACGTTGGTTTCGTCGATATCGACCAGCGCACGTACAACATGTGCGCCGTCGCCCTGGCAAGCAAGCTCAAGCTCGCAGCCCAGCGCAATGCGCTGCCCAAGGTCGTCATTCCGGTAGCGTTTGCCGGGCAGTCATGCGATATGCAAGCGATTCGCGCACTGGGCGATGAGTACGGCTTTGCCATCATCGAGGATGCGTCGCATGCGATTGGGGGCCGCTACCTGGGCAAGCCAATCGGTTGTGGCGACTTTGCCGATATCACCGTCTTCAGCTTCCATCCGGTCAAGGTAATCACGACCGCCGAGGGTGGCATGTGTGTCACGCGTCGGAGCGATCTGGCGGAGGCAATGCGCAAGGCGCGTTCGCACGGAATTACGCGCGACCAAGCCGAGATGACGGGCCCTTCGGACGGCGCCTGGTACTACCAGCAAGTTGCGCTTGGGTACAACTACCGCATGACTGACATGCAGGCGGCCCTCGGGGTCAGCCAGATGACGCGTCTGGATGGATTTGTTGCGCGGCGCCACCAGCTGGCGCGCCGCTATGATGAGTTGCTGGCGGGAGCCGCGCTGACCGTGCCCTTCCAGCATCCCGACGGGCTGTCCGGTCTGCACCTGTATCCGGTGGTGCTGCACGACAGCGCGCGCCGCAAAGCGGTATTCGACGGTATGCGTGCCGCCGGCGTGCACGTCAATGTGCATTACATCCCGGTGCACACCCAGCCGTACTACCAAGACCTCGGTTTCCGGGCGGGCGAATACCCGAATGCAGAAGACTACTATGCGAGGGCGATCAGCCTGCCGATGTATCCTGGCCTGTCCGAGCAGCAACAGGACTTCGTGACATCCACGTTGCGCGGGTTGCTTGCATGAAGCTGGCGCTGGGAACGGTGCAGTTTGGTCTGCCCTATGGCATCACCAATACCGCGGGCCAGGTTACCGCGGATGAGGTGACACGTATCCTGCGCCGGGCCCGCGAGCTTGGCCTTGAGGTGCTGGATACCGCGGCAGCGTATGGCGAGAGCGAGCGCGTACTGGGCCGTTGCGGCCCGGACGCGCACGCCTTTCGGATCTATACCAAAACCTTGCCAGCCGGTGGCGCGGGCATGGATGCCGACGCCATCCGGCGCGTGGTGCAGGGCGTCCGCGATTCCTTGTGCAGCCTGGGCGTCGAGCGTCTGGACGGCCTGCTGGTGCATCATGCCGGCGATCTGCTTGGCGCAGGCGGGCGGGACTTGCATGCCGCGCTGCTGGAGCTGAAAGCCGAAGGCGTGATTGAGCGGCTCGGCGTGTCAGTCTACAGTGTCGACGAGGCGCGCGAAGCAACGAAGCGCTACCACGTCGACGCCATGCAGTTGCCGCTCAACGTTCTCGATCAGTCCTTTGTCAGCAGCGGGGAACTCGCCAGGCTGAAGCAAGCGGGTGTGGAAATCCACACCCGCTCGGCCTTTCTCCAAGGCGTGCTGCTGGCCGAGCAGTTGCCCCCCTTTCTGCACACGCTTGCGCCGGGCTTTGCCCGCTTCAAGGCGGTTTGCGCGCAGGCAGGCATGAGCCAGCTCGAAGGCAGTCTGGCCTTCCTGCGCCAGCAAGGCGTGATCGACCATGTCGTGGTCGGGGTAGTCGATGCAGAGCAACTAGAACAGATCGCAACTGCTTGGCACCGCAGCGCCGCGCACCTCGCTTTCGATTTCGCCGCCTGCAATATGGAGTCGTTGCCGGCAATCACGCCATCCAAGTGGCCCGCATTGCAGAAGGAGTTTCAATGACCGTGATGGCACTGCTGCAAGCACGTTCAAGCTCGACCCGACTGCCAGGCAAGGTATTGAAGCCCTTGCTCGGCGAGCCGATGATCCTGCGCCAGATAGAGCGCCTGCGGCGAGCCCGCAATATCGATCGGCTGATGGTGGTGACCAGTGACAACTCCTCCGACGATGAACTCGCGGCGTGCTGTGTGGCGGCGGGCGTGGAAGTGTTCCGCGGTAGTCTCGACGACGTGCTGGATCGCTTCTATTCGGCGGTGAAGGATATCCGGCCGCAGCACGTGGTCCGGTTGACAGCCGACTGCCCCCTGGCCGACCCCGAAGTGATCGACGCCGTGATCGATTTCTATCGCGACGGCGACTTCGACTACGCCAGCAATGTGCTGGAGCCTACCTATCCGGATGGCCTGGATGCCGAAGTGTTCCGGTTCAGCGTATTGGAGACGATCTGGCAGGAAGCCAGCCTTGCGTCCCAGCGCGAGCATGTGACCTCTTTCATCTACCAGCATCCGGAGCGCTTCCGGTTGGGGTGCCTCAAGCGCGAGAGCGATCTTTCGGCGCTGCGGTGGACCGTCGATGAACCGTCCGACCTCGAGTTTGTCACGGCCGTGTATGGGGCCCTGTATCGCGATAACCCTGCTTTCCTGATGGCTGACGTGCTGCGGCTGCTGGCGCAGCGGCCCGAGTTGATCGAGATCAACGCCGGGCAACTCCGGAATGCAGGCTATGTGAAATCTCTTGTACAAGACGAACTACTACCTCGAAGGGTGTGAACATCATGTCGCAACGATATCAACAGTCTGAAGCCCTGCTTGAACGCGCCCTGCGCACCATCCCGCTTGGTTCGCAAACATTCAGCAAGAGCCGTACGCAGTACCCGTTCGGCGTGTCGCCGTACTTCATCGAGCGCGGGCGCGGCAGTCACGTGTGGGACGTCGATGGCAACGAGTACCTCGACATGATTGGCGCTCTTGCCGCGCTGACGCTAGGGTATTGCGACCCCGACGTGGATGCTGCGGTCAAGGCCCAGTTGGAGGACGGCATCATCTTCTCGCTGCCGCACCGGCTCGAAATGGAGGTGGCAGAGCAGTTGGTGTCGATGGTGCCTTGCGCCGAGAAAGTCCGCTTTGGCAAGAACGGTTCCGACGCAACCGCCGGTGCCGTGCGCGTTGCCCGCGCTTTCACCGGCCGCGATCATGTCGCGGTCTGCGGCTATCACGGCTGGCAGGACTGGTACATTGGCACCACCGCGCGTAACCGCGGCGTGCCGCAGGCAACTCGCGATCTGTCCCATGCATGGGCATACAACGATATCGAAAGCCTCGACGCCATTTTCAGGGCGCACCCCGGTCAGGTGGCCGCGGTGATCCTCGAGCCAATGAACGTGGTCGAGCCGGCACCGGGCTTCCTGCAGGCCGTCAAGGAGCTGGCGCACAAGCATGGCGCGCTGCTGGTGTTTGACGAGACCATCACGGGATTCCGCTACGCGAATGGTGGCGCCCAGCAACTCTTCGGCGTGACGCCAGACCTGGCTACCTTCGGCAAGGGCCTCGCTAACGGCTATCCGGTGTCTGCCGTTGCGGGCCGGGCCGATGTCATGCAACTGATGGAGGAGATTTTCTTCTCCTTCACCTTTGGCGGAGAAACGCTATCGCTCGCGGCGGCGCTCGCCACCATGAAGAAGCTGGAACGGGAGCCCGTCACCGCAACCCTGGCTCGCCAGGGCCAAGTGGTGATTGACGGCCTGCGCGCACGTATTTCGGCGCTGGGCGCGGAAGACTTTCTCTCTGTGTCTGGCCATCCGAGCTGGAGCTTCCTGCTGATCAAGGACACGGCGCGCTACCCCATGTGGCACCTCAAGACGCTGTTCATGCAGGAGATGCTGGCGCAGGGCGTCCTGACGTTCGGTACTCACAACATGGGGTACAGCCATTCGGACGCCGATATCAGCCGGCTGTTCGCGGCCTACGACCACACGCTGCCAATGATGGTCGAAGCCGTGCGCGATGGCGGTCTCGAGCAGAAGTTGAAGTGCGCTCCGCTTGAGCCTTTGTTCAAGGTGCGCTGAGCATCATGAAGGTCGCGATTCGCGCCGATGCGTCCGTGCAGATCGGGTCGGGCCACGTCATGCGTTGCCTGACGCTGGCGGATGTCTTGCGCGAGCGCGGGGCTGAGGTTCGCTTCATCACCCGCGTGCATCCAGGTGGCGCGCAAGCGCTGATTGCTAAGCGCGGGTACGCGTGCCACCTGCTGCCTGCGCCACAGCTTGCCGGTTCTGTGATGGGGGACCTTGCCCACAGTGCCTGGCTGGGCGTGCCGTGGGAGGACGACCTGGCGCGAAGCGCAGCGGTGCTGGCGGACTGGTCGCCTCAATGGCTGGTTGTGGATCACTATGGCCTCGACTGGCGATGGGAGCAGCCCCTGCGTGGGCAGGTACCTCGCATCCTGGCTATCGACGACCTGGCTGATCGCCGGCACGACTGTGATCTGCTGCTCGACCAGAACTACTATAGCGATCTCGATCAGCGCTACACCGCCTTGGTTCCTCCGCATTGCACGTGCTTGCTGGGCCCTGGCTATGCCCTGCTGCGCCCCGAGTTCACGGTGGCTGGGCAGGCCTTGCTCCGGGGCACTGGGCCGGTTCGGCGCGTCTTGCTGTTCATGGGTGGCATGGACCAGGACAACGCAACCAGCATTGCGCTTCGTGGATTGCAGGACTTCGCGAAAGCTGGCGTCGCGATCGACGTCGTCCTCGGTGCCGGCGCACCTCACCGCGACCAGGTAAGGACCTTGTGCGAGAGCACACCAAATACGCGTCTGCACGTGCAGGTAGACAATATGGCCGAGTTGATGGCGAGCGCTGATCTGGCCATCGGCGCTTGTGGGTCCGCGACCTGGGAGCGCTGCTTCCTCGGGTTGCCGACTATTGCCATCGTGCTGGCGGACAACCAGCGCAGATCGGCCCACGACTTGGCCGCCGCGGGATATATCGTCAACCTGGGCGAAGTCGCTCAGGTGACGCCGGAGAAGGTGGCGCAAGCAGTGGTTGCCTTGACGGCGGACGATGCGGAGCGCGTGGCAATGTCGCGCCGCGCCCTGGGGCTGGCTCGGCGTGAGCCAAGGACTGTGGCCGACCTGATCTACGAAGGGACGCGGTGATGCATAGATTCGACGACTGCGAGTTGCGTCTGATCCGCCCCGGCGACAAGGACATTCTGCTGGCCTGGCGCAACAGCGACCACGTGCGCAGCAATATGTACACGGACCACTTGATTACACCTGAGGAGCATGAACGCTGGTTCGCTTCGGCGTTGCAGCATCCAAGCGCGCAGTTTGCGGTGTTCGCACTGCGCGGGGTGCCAGTTGGTTTCAGCTCGCTCACCGGCATCAGCCGAGAGCACCAGCGTTGCACCTGGGGTTTCTATCTCGGCGAGCAAGGTCTGCCCAAGGGCACTGGCTCGGCGCTGGGCTATCTGGCGCTGGCCCATGCCTTTGACACGCTCGGAATGTATAAGCTGAGTTCGGAGGCTTTTGCTTTCAATCGCGCCTCGCTGGCCTTGCATCGCAAGCTTGGCTTCCGCGAAGAGGGCCGGTTGGTCGAGCATTACCTGAAACAAGGCCAGCGCCAGGACATTGTCTGCCTGGCCAAATTCAGCAATCAATGGGGGAGTGACCGGCAGGCGCTGCGCGACCTGTGTTTCTCGCCCGAAGGAGTATAGAAATGACGATCAATATTGGCGGTCGCCTGGTCGGCCGCGAACACGAGCCATTCCTGATCGCGGAGATGTCCGGAAATCACAACCAGTCGCTCGATCGCGCACTGGAAATCGTCGATGCTGCGGCAGCGTCGGGCGCGCACGCACTGAAGATCCAGACCTATACCGCGGACACCATGACGCTCGATATTCGCGAGCGGGAGTTCTTCATTTCCGATCCGAAGAGCTTGTGGAAGGGCAAGTCGCTGTACGAGTTGTACGATGAAGCGCATACCCCCTGGGATTGGCATGCAGCCATCTTCGAGCGTGCGCGCGGGCACGGCATGATCCCCTTTAGCACCCCCTTCGACGACAGCGCTGTCGATTTCCTGGAAGGGCTCGACGTAGCTGTCTACAAGATCGCATCGTTTGAGAACACAGATATTCCTCTGATCCGGAGGGTCGCGCGTACCGGCAAGCCGATGATCATCTCGATCGGCATGGCCAGCATCGCGGAGCTCGATCAGAGCGTGCGTGCCGCGCGCGAGGCCGGGTGCAAAGACCTGATCCTTCTGAAGTGCACCAGTACCTACCCAGCCTCTCCCGAAAACACCAATGTCCGCACGATTCCCCACATGCGTGACCTGTTCGGCTGCGAAGTGGGTTTGTCCGACCATACGATGGGTCTTGGCGTATCGGTAGCGAGCGTCGCTATGGGCGCAACCGTGATCGAAAAGCACTTCACGCTGGACCGCGCCGACGGTGGCGTGGATTCGTCCTTCTCGCTCGAGCCCGCCGAATTCCAGGCGCTTGTCGTGGAAACCCGCCGCGCCTGGCAGGGGTTGGGCGGCGTGAGCTATGGCCCGACTGACGCCGAGAAGAAGTCCCTGGTGTTCCGCCGGTCGCTCTACATCACGCGCGACCTCAAGGCTGGCGAGGTGCTGGACGCCTCCAGCGTACGGGCGATTCGCCCGGGCTTTGGCCTGGCGCCCAAGCACCTCGACCAGGTGCTCGGCCGGGCAGTGAAGCAGGACGTGAGCCGCGGTACGCCACTTGAGTGGGATCTGCTCGCCTGAGTCCCTTTGCCCCGTTTGCCCCCATAACTATTACTATATGCGTCTCGGTTTCGCCAGCATCTACGCCTATCGCCCACACGTGGAACACGTCTACTTCCTCTCGACGATGATGAAGTCCCGTGGGCACGAGGTGTTCTTTCTAAGCTGCGACAGCGCGCTGTCGGAGTGCTACACCCGCGAATTGCGTGATAACTCGAGTTCGGCCAAGGAGTGCATGAAATGCACGATGGGCGGCATGCGGTCGTTCGCCTCCGGCTCGGTTGACTCCATGCGTCGCTATCGCGATCCCGCTGGCGCTGCGCAAGCGGGTGATGCCGCGCAGCAGTGGGGCTTCTCCGGTGCCTGCACCATATTGCGCACGGAGAGCCAGGTCGACAAGCAGACCGAGGAGTTCCGCGGGCTACATCAGAGGCTTGCCACGGGTGCTGCTGAGGCGTTCGCCGCTGCCTGCCGCTGGATCGAGGATCGCCAGCTGGACGGCATTGTCTGCTTCAACGGTCGCATGGAGGGTCCGCGCGCGTTGCTGGAGGCAGCCAAGACCAAGGGCATTCCTTTTATTTCGGTGGAACGTACCTGGTTTGGCGATGGCCTGTTGCTGATCCCTGATCAGAATTGCCTGGCGCTTGGCGAAGTAGGGCGCGTGGTCGGAGAGTACAGGGACAAGCCGCTCACCGAGGCCCAGGCACGGTCCGTTGCCTCGCTGCTGGCTGCACGGTTCTTGCGCACGAACACGCTCGAGTGGCGAGCCTACAATCGCAATGCGGAGGACCTGGAATGGCCGGCGCAGAGCAATGGCCTGAAGTTGCTGATCACCCCCAGCAGCCTCAACGAGTTCGATGGCCATCCCGACTGGCGGACCAACTGGCCCAACCAGATCGCCGCCCTGGACTTCCTCTTCGATCATCTCGATGTCGACCCGGCGAGCTGCATCCTGCGCTGTCACCCGAACTGGGGTGAGACGATCGGTCTCAGGGATGGCAGTCTCGCCGAGCGCATGTACACGGAGTGGGCGCGCCGTCGCGGCGTGCATATCATCGGGAGCGGGGAGCGTGCCAATACCCTGGGGCTGATCGCGCAGGCAGACGCCGTGGTGGTCAACGGCGGCAGTGCCGCCTTCGAGGCTGGCGCCCTGGGCAAGCAGGTGATTGCACTAGGCACGTCGATCTACCAGACTGCCGGCTTCCAGATCCGGCTGTATGGCCCCGAGGATGTTGACAACCTGTCCATGGTCGGCAAGCAGAACCCGGACGAGATCGCACGGCAGGTCTTGCGCTTTGCCTACACGTTCAATTTCCGCTTCAACCAGTATGTGAGCGACATTCGCGCGAGGACGACCACGCAGTATGTTTACAATCCCACGCCTGATGCCTCCCGGCTCGAGCGGTTGCTCCTTACCCGCAGTGTGGAAGCGGACGATGCCGAGGTGGCATCCGACGCCGCTGGCGAAGATCGGGTACTGACACTGCTGCGCGAGAGGCGCTGGGAAGAGTTGCGGGAGGCGCAGAAGCCGATCCCGGAAGAGTACCGCCCGTTGCAACGGCGCGGCGTGTTCCGCTACCTGGACGCGATCCGAGAGCGTATGCCGATTGGCGACAGATAATGCAAGGCCAGAAGAGTCCGAGAGGTGGAGGCACCATGAGTCGAATTCGAATCTTGACCAAGAGCTTGATGAGCCAGCCTGGCTACACGTTGATGCGTGTGCCGGCCCGGTTCGGTTTCGCTCGCGATACCGTCAGCCGTACCCGCGGACTGTTGCAAGGCCCGGGCCTGCGGCGCTTTCTTGCCGAGCGTGAGGCGCGCCTGGAGCAGAGCGTCTTCAAGGGCATCGATAAAGAGCAGTTTGTGCGGACCCTGGATGCCGATGGCCTTGCATTCGGGTTGAAGATTCCAGGCGAGATGGTGGCGCAGATTCGGCAGTTTGCCGACAGTTCTGCTTGTTTTGCCGATCGGGATCCGGCTCGCGGTTTTCGTGCTGAGCAGCGCGCGGCAGCGGAATCTGTCTTGGGCAAACCGATCCTGGTTGCGCAGTACTTCAATACGCAGCAACGGTGCGCCGCGATCGATGCGCTGCGCCACGATCCTCTGTTGGAATGGATTGCCGCGCGTTATATCGGTTCGGTGCCGGCATTTGTCGGCTCCAACCTGTGGTGGACGTTCCCCGTGAAGGCGCGCGAGGAGGATCGATTCAAGCATGCCCATCTCTATCACCGGGACGTCGATTGCTTCCGTTTCTTTAAGTTCTTCTTCTACCTGACGGACGTAGAGCCGGGCGACGGCGCGCACGTCGCCGTGGCGGGCTCGCATCGCCGGCCACCGGTGACGCAGCGCTTCGATGAGTTCAAGGTACGCCGCTACACGGATGCGGAAATCGACCAGACCTACGACCGTACCGTGATCAAGGAAATTTGCGGGGAGGCGGGGACTGGCTTTGCCGAGAATACCCTGTGCATCCACAAGGGGCGCACCCCGGTTCACCAAGCGAGATTGCTCCTGCAACTGCAGTTTGCCATGTTCGATTACGGCGTGATGCACGACCAGCGCCGTGAGCAGGACCTGAGCTTGATGGTTTAACCAATCTGCATTTCAGGCGACATCTCCCATCCGATCTGAGCAAGGCCATGGTCACTCGCGGAGGGAAGCACAACCGCGATCATCCATGAGCTACAAGAGAAACCTCGGGACAACTTGCTTGAACGGCTTTGCGGCCATCTTGATGATGGGCCGCATGCTTGCCTACGCCAAGCTGCTGACAGTCCCCGAATTCGGGACGTTGAGCATCGGGCTGCTGATCTCGGCTTCGCTTGCCATGGTCAATGCCTTCGGGCTGTATCTGCTGATGCAGCGCGATCTCCCATACCTGTTCGCAGCTGGGCGAGTGACGCGTGGGATGATCATGATGTGCGAGGTGACGCTGGTCACCGTGCTTTGTGCGGTGCCGCTGCTCGGGCTCAGCGCGACCGGCATGTCGCTTGCCGGTGGAGCGGGCGTATTGCTTGCGCTGGCCGCGGTGCACGGGCTGACCAATCAGCTGTTTGGCATTGTCTCGACAGAAAGCAAGAGCCGGTTGCTGCAGAGCGAGTTCTCGGTGACGCTGTTCTCGCGCAGTTGTGTGGTCTCGGTGACGGGGCTTCTGACCGCAGTCAAGATTGGCAGTGCCGAGGCGATCCTCGTCGCGGAAATCCTGGCTACGGCCGTCATGATCGGTATCGTGACAATGCGCGCTGGCGTTCGTTACGGGAGGGCATCTCTCCGTTTGCCGGTGTTGGCACTGCGCCATTTTCGCCACTCTGAATGGCGGGCGGCGGGAGCGCTGTTCGTCAGCGTCATCCTGGCGTTCCTGATGCAGAATTCCGATCGCTGGCTTGCCGCGGGCGCGTTGGATAAGCCCGCGTTTGCTGAATTTGCTTTCGCCTGGACGCTGCTATCGATGGCCTCTACCTTTCAGGTCACGGTCAATGCGAATCTGTTCCCGAGCCTGGCGGCGCAAATCTACCATCAGGGGGCGCAGGCAGTGCGGGAGCGCACCGGCAAGACCTCGCTGGGCTTCTTGCTCGTGCTGGGCGTACTTGCCGTGCCGGGATACTTGATGATCCGTTGGGGCATCGGGGCCTATTTCCCTCAGTATCTGGGTGTGTTGGCCTACATTCCGCTATTCCTGGCGGCGGCGGCATTCCGCGCTTCTGATTTCTGGGCCAACTACTTTGTGATTTCGGGGAAGACGAGGATTCTGTTCGCCTGTCAGATCGCAGTCCTGCTGGGTTCCTTGCTGGTGTGGGCCGTGACGTTCTGCTATCCGGCGATGCCGCCGCTGATGCGCTTGTCGATTCTCACCTTGACACTTGCTGTCCTCTCATTCTGCTTCGGTTTTGTCGCGGCGCGGGTAGGAGGAAAAATGAAATGATGATCAGATTATTGAGAAGATCCTTCCTGTGGCGCTGGTGGGCAGCAATCCACTTTCTGCGCGATGGCGTGCGGGTCGATCCGCGCGCGACGTTCTTGTCGTCGCTGTCCCAGGTCAAGCTCGGGCGTGGCACAAGGATCTCCAGGGATGTCATCGTCAATCTTGGGGGCGGGGGGCGACTCGATATGGCGCAGGGCACCTGGCTATCGCACGGCGTTGAAATCGAGTCGGAGGGCCGTGTCCTCATCGGTGAGGGCACTACCATTCAGCGGCGCTGCTCGCTGAATGGAACGATAACGATCGGCCGCGGGTGCATTTTCGCCCCGAATGTTTTTGTTTCCTCGGGGGCACATATCTTTGCCGCATGGCCCGAGCTGCCGATTCGCGAGCAGGAAGCGAGGTATGCGGCACTGCCGCCACATGAGCGTCCCGCCGGTTTTGAAGATAAACCGGTTGAAATCGGTGATGACTGCTGGATCGGGGTGAATGTTGCGATCATGCCCGGAGTGAGGATTGGACGTGGATGCGTGATTGGGGCCAACTCCGTGGTGACCAGGTCGTTACCGGAATATTCAATCGCAGTCGGGGCACCGGCAGTCGTGAAGTCCAAGAGGCTGGCATGAACACGTCACGCGAACCCCGATTCCAGCAGTGGGTCCAGGCCGCCGCGATCGTAGGCATCTTCTCGATCTACTACCTGTATTACTTTACCAACTTCAAGGATGGCGACGTAGATGACGTCCCCGCGTTTATTGCCATCGCCAAACTGTGCGCGTTTAGCCTGTTCACGCTGTGCCTATTGCCGTTCCGCGTCTCCGACCGCTATCAGGATGACCTTCTGCTTGTGCCGGTGCTGGCCCTGTGCGGCATCAGCTATGGCTTGGCGGTGGCTGCTGGCTATGACCAGCCAACCGCGCTGTTCCTCAATGCGCTGATTTTCCTGCCAGTGCTGTTCTCGGCAAGGGTGAGCGAGCAGGGGATTCTGTCGGCGCTTAAGCTGATCAAGAATATTATCCTGGTGCAATGCCTTGTCGGTTTCGTGCTGCGCTATCTCGGCATCGACCTGTGGACGGGAGGGGCTGTTTCCGGCGGTGTCGGCAATCCGAGCTCATTTGGTTTGCTTTGCTGCATTTCCTATCTTTACGTCGATACTTTTGCACGCCGGTGGCCGGCCGAGATCGCCGAGAAACTGGTGCTGGCACTTGGCGCAGTAGCCACCAATTCCGTCTTTTCGCTGATGACGATGGCCTGCATTGTTCTGCTGGTGGAGATAAAGAACAAGAGACTCGGCTTCCTGCTCATGTGCTTCGTGCCGGCACTGGCCGCAGCGGGCTTCTTCGTGCTGCAAGCGGAAGCCGAGGGAAAGCCTTCCTTCCTGATTCACAAGATTCTCGCCGTGCTCAACTTCGTAGGCCTGGTGGACTATGACGTGACAGCTGGGATCACGGGCGGGCGGATCGCCGATCATCTGAATCTCCTGGCCGGATACGTCGAGGAACCCGCTTCCATGTTGTGGGGGCATATGGGTTCAACGGTATACCGGGCTGCCGACAGCCAGTACGTTAGTTACCTGGCTTCCTTCGGCATACCGCTTACCCTGCTTTTCGTGCTCGTCAACCTGAAGATCTATGCTTCCTCGAAAAGCCAGCGGACGCCGGAAGCTGTGTTCTTGCGGGGATGCCTGCTGATTTTCCTGTTCAATTTTTTTGTCAATAGAATATTGGATTATTTTCCGATGACCTTTATCTATCTGATAGTGGTAATCGGTCTCTCCCGCGGTGCGGCGTCGGTGTCGACGTCGACTAAACACGTTCAATCATGAAAGTATGGATCGTTAATCCCTATGGCAGCCTGCCGGGCGAAGCGTGGCGGGAATACCGCAGCTCGATGCTCGCCGAGGCTTTCTCCCGCGCCGGTCACGAGGTGACCTGGTGGCTCTCGAATTTCGAGCACCGCTCCAAGAAGTTCCGCAGCGAGGGATATAGCGAGCAGCGCCTGGATACGGGTGTCAACGTACGGATCGTGCCTACCACGCCGTACAGCAGCCACGTCTCGGTGGCGCGAATCCGCAGCGAACGCACCTTTGCAAGGAATCTCGCGCAACGCGTGCGAGCCAATCCCCAGGACAAGGCCGATATGATCGTTTTGGCCGAGCCCTCGATCTTCTATGGGAAGTACATCGTAGAGACGGCGCGCAGCATTGGGGCCAAGTTGGTCGCCGACATTATCGACATCTGGCCAGAGGTCTTTGCCATGATCCTGCCGAAGCCGCTCAGAGCGTTCGACCGAGTGCTGCTGGCGCCGTTGTACCTCAGGCGGGCGGCCATTCTTCGCGCATGCGACGGAATCGTAGGCGTGTCAGAGGATTACCGCGACATCGGTGTGCGCTCGGCGCCCGCAGTGCCGTCCGCCGTGTCGTACTGGGGCGTGGATGTTGCCGCCATGCGGGCGGCAATGGTGAACGAGAACGGCGGCGTGCTCCGCAAGCTAGGGCTGGACGACAAGAAGCCTGGCGAAGTCTGGGTGATCTATGCAGGCACCCTCGGCGCCGGCTATGACATGGAGTCGATTCTCAAGGCTGCGCGCTCGGAGCGGCTGCGCGGCAAGCCGGTGAAGTTCCTGTTCGCCGGCGACGGGCCGCAACGCCCCTTGCTCGAATCCGCCTGCGCCGAGCCAGGTGGTAATGTGGTCTACCTGGGGCGACTGGACCCGGACGATCTCAACCTGATGTACAAGTACTGCGATATTGGGCTGAGCACGTACCTCGCGCATTCGACGGTGTCGATGCCTATCAAGTTCTATGATTATCTGGCGGCCGGCGTTGCCACCGTTAATTCGCTGGAGCGTGAGATCCAGCGTCTGATCGCCAGCCATCAGCTCGGCCGGCAGTACGTGCCGGGCGACGCGGATTCGCTCGCCGCTGCGATCGAAGCGCTTGCCGGTGATCGCACGCTGCTCGAAACCTGCAAGGCGAATTCCGCCTCGCTCGCGCCGCGCTTCGACCAGTACGTGCAGCATGACGCATTCGTGCGCTTTGCCGAAACGCTGCGCTGAGGACAGGCTATGTTCCGTAGACTCTACCTTTCTCCCGCCGGCTACGTGATCTCGGCCGTGCTGAACCTGCTGGGCATGCTGTTGCGCCCGTTCATGGTCTATGGCTACTTTTCACGTCGCGAAGGGCGGTTCCTGCGTTTCACGCGTGTGAGTTCCAGCGCCAAGATCCTGAGCGAGCGAGATCTGGTCATTGGGGACCATTGCTGGATCGGCCCGCATTGCCTGATCGATGCCAGCGGAGGCGTGGAGATTGGCGAGGGAGTACAGATCAGCTCGCTGAACGCCGTGCTGTCCCATAGCAGCCACGTCTCGATACGCCTGCTAGGAAGGCATTTCATCTCCACTCCGACGCCTCAGCGTACTGGATTCATCCAGGCGCCGGTCGTGATCGGAGACTTTACTTTTGTAGGGAGCGGCGCGATCATTCTGCCGGGCACGCGAATAGGCAAGGGCTGTGTGATCGGCGCCGGCAGCGTTGTCCGTGGCGAGATCCCGGATCATTCCGTCGTCGTGGGCAATCCGGGACGGATCGTTGGCACGACCGAGAAATACGATCTCGAATTTGTTCAGAGCAGCGGCCTCGATAACACCTTTTTTGACCCCGACCGGCTCGCGGAATTGCGCCGGGTAGCGCAGTCTGGCGCCACACAATAGATCGTCGGCACTGGACGGGCGCTGGCACCTGAGATGCCAGACGCATCTTGCCATGCGGACTTGCTTGCCGCCCCCTAATTGATGCATCTAAGCCAAAGGATGGCTTCACTATGAATAGTAGTTTTCTTCCCTTTGCACAGCCGGAAATCGGCGAAGAAGAGATCGCCGAAGTCGTGGCGACGCTGCGTTCCGGCTGGGTTACCACCGGCCCGAAGACCAAGCAGTTCGAAGCGGACTTCGCGGCGTTCCTGGGCGGTGGCGTAGAAGCCATCGCCGTGAATTCTGCCACCGCAGGCCTGCACCTCGCGCTGGAAGCGGTGGGGGTCGGCCCCGGTGATGAGGTGATTACCACCACCCACACATTCACGGCAACGGCGGAGGTGATCCGCTACCTGGGCGCGGATCCCGTATTTGTCGACGTCAGCGCGGAAACGCTCTGCATTGATGTGGATGCCATCGAAAAGGCCATCACGCCGCGCACGCGCGCGATCATGCCCGTGCATTTCGGCGGCCGCGCCGCGGATATGGGGCGCATCATCGCCATTGCCAAGAAGCACGGCCTGCGTGTTGTCGAGGACGCCGCGCACGCTCTGCCCGCCACTAGCGACGGCCAGTTGGTAGGAACTCTGGACACCGATGCCACTGTGTTCAGCTTTTATGCTAACAAGACGATCACGACCGGCGAAGGCGGGATGGTGGTGACGCGCGACCCGGAGATTGCAAAGCGCGCCAAGATCATGCGGCTGCACGGTATCAGCCGGGATGCTTTCGACCGTTTCGTGTCGACTGCGCCAAGCTGGTACTACGAAATCGTCGCGCCAGGGTTCAAGTACAACATGACGGACGTCGCCTCCGCCATCGGTATCCATCAGTTGAAGAAGGCAAACGCTTTCCATCAGCGCCGCGCCGCCATCGCCGCCCGCTATGACGAGGCGCTGACCGATCTGCCGCTGATTCTGCCGCCGCACGCGCAAACTGGTGATATTCATTCCTGGCATTTGTACGTGATTCAGTTGGCCGAAGGTGCGCCGTGTAGCCGGGATGCTCTGATTGACCATCTCTTCAAGCAGGGCATTGGCTGTAGCGTCCACTACATTCCGCTTCATCTTCAGCCGTACTGGCGGGACCAGTATCACCTGACGCCGGAAATGTTCCCCGTCAGCCAGCGCGTCTATGAGCGCACGCTCACTTTGCCGCTATACACGCGTATGCGTGACGAAGACGTGGAGCGGGTGATCAAGTCGGTTCGGGACGCGTTTAACTGATGCTTATCAAAAGGCTCTTTGACCTCGTCGCCAGCGCGGCGGGGTTGCTTCTGCTGGCACCGGTATTCGCCGTGATCGCCATCGTCATCAAGCGCGAATCGGCTGGCCCGGTTTTTTTCCGCCAGGAACGAGTGGGCTTGAACGGCCGCACGTTCCGCATTCACAAGTTCCGGACCATGGTGATCTCGGGAGAGGGCAGGGGACCCTTGATTACCGTGGGTGCGGACCGGCGTATCACGAGAAGTGGTGCCTTCCTGCGCAAGTACAAGCTGGACGAACTGGCGCAACTGATCGACGTGTTTATCGGCAGCATGAGTCTGGTGGGGCCGCGGCCCGAAGTGCCCAAGTATGTGGCGCTCTATCCTGCGGGTATTCGCGAGACGGTCTTGAGCGTGAGGCCGGGGATTACCGATCTTGCTTCGATTGAGTACAGGGACGAGAACACGCTGCTGGGCAAGAGCGCGGACCCGGAGCGGACCTACGTCGAAGAGGTAATGCCCGCCAAACTGCGGTACTGCGTTGAGTATGTCCAGAAGCGATCGCTCTGGCTGGATTTGCGCATCATCTACAGGACCGTGGTCGCCATCCTCTCGTGATCAGTGCGAAGTGCTATGGCACTGCCAGGCATTGCTTATGGCAAGGGCTTGCTTCATCGCAGGCGCAACTGGACTATCGTCGAACACGGTGTGCCCGACGATAGTCGGAGTCAGGGACTTCAATCATGAAAGCTATCATTCTTGCCGGCGGCACCGGTTCTCGCCTCTACCCGCTTACGCAGATCTCCAGCAAGCAATTGCAGGCGGTTTTCGACAAGCCCATGATCTATTATTCGCTGACTGTCCTGATGGCGGCGGGGATACGCGAGTTCTGCCTGATTTCCACGCCGAAGGACCTGCCGCGGTTCCAGGATTTGCTCAAGGACGGGCGGCAATGGGGCGTTAGCATCGAGTATCGGGCACAGACGAAGCCAGAGGGGATCGCACAGGCCTTCCTGATCGCGGAGGACTTCGTTGCGGGTGGCGATGTGGTGCTGATGCTGGGTGACAATATTTTCTCCGGCGGAGACGACTTTCCCCGGGCAATGGCCGCGTTCCAGGGCGGCGCGACCATCTTTGCCTATCATGTCAAGGATCCGCAGCGCTATGGCGTAGTCGAGTTCGATGCCAACGGCAATGCGCTTTCCATCGAAGAGAAGCCGGCCCAGCCTCGCAGCGCCTATGCGGTCCCAGGAATCTATATCTATGACCGTCAAGTGGTCGAGATCGCGCGCTCGATTCGTCCCTCGCCACGGGGCGAGCTGGAGATCACCGACGTCAATCTTGAGTACCTGAGGCGTGGAATGCTGCGAGTGCATCGCTTGAGCCGAGGCTTTGCCTGGCTGGATGCGGGCACCAGCACGGCCCTGCAGGAAGCTTCCGCCTATATCGAAGCGATTGAACGGCGTCAGGGCGTCAAGATTGGGTGCCCCGAGGAGGCAGCGCTGGTACGGGGTTTCCTCAACCTCGCTGAGTTCGAGGCGCTGCTGACGCAAATGCCCACCTGCGAGTACCGCGATTATCTCTCCGGGATGGCTGCGGAAATGATCAGGCTGGGCTATATCAAATAAGTTCCTGCTTACCGACAATTATTGCTCATCGCGGGCACCACATGGTGCATTGGAGGTTGCGTTGAGCTGAGGGCATTTCATGCAAAAGAGTTTGACCCAGAAGGGCGACGATCAGAAGGTCTGGGGAATTGTCCAGTTGTATCTTCTGGGCTCAATACTGTTCGTGGCGGTGGCAGCTGGACTTGCCTTTAATGCGGTTACCTGGCAAATTGTCGCGCGCATTGTCCTGATCTGCGCGGTGCTGGTCGGGCTGTATTCACTGCTCATTCTTGCTGCGCGGCAGGCAGGCGTGGCGGCGTTGGCAATGATCGTACTGCTCATTGCGCTGCCGTTCATGCCGCTACTGCGCTATCCACTCTATGTGCTGGGAGCGGCAGGGTGCGCGATCCTGTTCCGCAGGGGATGGCTGATTGGCTCGCGCGACTTGCTCGCGCTGCCCGTGTTGCTGGTGACGGTGCTCGGCTCCGGGGTCTATATCGACTATCAGTACAAGAGCGCATTGTTGTCAGGCGGGCTGACGCTGGATTCCTATTTTCATGCAGCAATTGCGGCGATGTACGGCCACTATGGCACGGCGTCGCTTGGCCTCGATGGCTTGGTTCCGATCGGGTATCACACGCTTTCTCATAAGATTTTCGCGGGACTTGCCACACTCAGCGGATTCGAGGCACTGGCCAGCTACGCCTATTTCTTTATCGCAATGGGACCCCTCTTGCTGGCTTTCGCGTTGGCGGGGCTAGCTTGCCAGTTGAACCGGGACTTGCCATTCAGCCGTGCCCTGCTGAGCATTGCGCTTCTGTTCCTTGCCAGCATCACCGTACCGGTCTTCAGTCTGTCGGCTATGTGGGACAGCTATCTGGCCTCCGAGTCCTATCTGATATCCATGGTGTTGCTGACGGCGTCGGTATCTACCTTCCTGCACGGCTTCGTGGAAGGCCCTGGCCAGCGGTTCAAGTTCGTGCTGGCGCTGTTGTTGCTTGTGTTGGCGGGGCTCGCGAAAGGTAGCGTGGGCATCGTAGGGCTGTGCCTGTTCGGAATGCTAGGGCTGACCAGGTTCCGTTCGGCATTCTACTGGGCGGCATTGGCGCTTGCTTCTGTGCTGATGTACTTCCTTGTCGTGGGCGCGGCCACCAGTGCGGGAAAGGTCGTGTTTTTCAAACCGTTCGACTTTGTCGAGACCTACGTCAGGGGACCATCGCTAGAAAATCCTTCCGTCAAGCTGTGGTTCTTCATGACCATGCATTTCCTGCCGGTCTGGCTGTGCTTCGGCGTCGGTGTGCGCAAACTGGGCGTGGCCTACCTCAAGAGCGTGGAATTCCAGATGTTGTTCGCATTGCTTGTGCCCGCGCTGGCTTTATCGCTTGCGCTTTTTGTGCCAGGCGGCTCCGCTTATTATTTTTCAAATATTCCAGTCGTTGTCGCACTGCCTTTTCTCGCGGCCAAGCTTGCATCGCAGTCGGGCTCGCAATTGAACTGCGTTCGGGTGGCGATGGCGGCCATAGTCGGTTTGCTGCTCTCAGGCCTCTGTCTGCGCATCGGATGGATCGGGCCAGATGCCATTGGCGCCGCGCTGGGATTGATTATTCCCCTGCTGTTAGTGGGCTTGCTGCCGGGTACATCTGCTCTCGCCGGGTACTCCTACGTTGCTCTGGTGGTGTCGATATCGGTGTTTGCGTTGCAAGGGCCGATCACTAAGAGAAGTTTTCTCGCTCAGGGCGAGCGCCGACCGGTGGGCTTGTCAGCCACGCTGGAGACGCTTGAAGGCATCCGCGACAGCGTGCCCCTAGACGTCTTGATCAAGGTTGAGAATCCGGAGGTCCTTGTTGGAAAAATCGGGTGCAAGGCGTATTGGTTCCTTCCCGCCGTCATGGAAAGGCCGCTCATCGATGGTCTCCCGAATGTTGGTCTGTGCCCGGATTTCAAGGGTATCTACGGTTTGGGTGACTACGACGGAAAGCGACTGATTCCCACAGGCACCAAGGTGATGACTGTGCGGCTTGACCAATGACAGGGGCGGAGTGATCGAGCGTCAATTCATCGAGATTGGCACCGTCTCCCATTTGGCGGGTCTATGCGCGTTGTCGCGACACAGGTTTTAGTCGTTGGGCCGTTGTTCCGATGGCCATGCGGAGGGATAGCATCAGTAGGCTAGTGATAGACTGGCAAATCTAGGGTCCACATAGCTTCCTGAGGCGTTTGGGGCACCTGCAAGCCGTGGTGGCTCAGCGATTGGAGGCTGCCCTAGCCAACGGCGGTCCAGGGAACTCCATCCGTGTAGAATGATCGCTGTCAATGTCATTAAACAGTCGCAATATGTATTGTATTTGATACATTGCGAGAGGATGTCAGCGAGCTACCTCCCTCTTGTCCTTCGCACGACCAAGTTGGAAACTTCCCTATGGCCGCAAGACAAAGAGACATCTTTTCAAAGGGCGGGGAAGGTGACCGCTACTTCCAACGCAACCGCGCGTTCTATGCGGACAAACGCTCAGCCAACGAACTTAGTTCCGCTGCCGCGCTGTACAGCAAGTACATCCGGCCGGGCGACACCGTGCTGGAGGTCGGCAGTTCATCCGGCGTCAATCTCGCATCCATTTGTCGTGCTACGAAATGCCGTGGTCTGGGCATTGACCCATCAGGCGAGGCGGTCTCGAAGGGCCAGCAGCTATTTCCCGAACTGGAGCTCCGGGTGGGAACGGCTGACAAACTCGAGTTTCCGGATCATTCCCTCGATTTCATCCTGTTCGGGTTCTGCCTCTACCTGGTGGATCGGGAGCACATTTCACGCGTAGTGGCCGAGGCCGACCGCTGCCTTCGCGATGGCGGCTGGATCGGGATCACGGATTTCATGCCAGATGTGCCCACAGCGCGGCCCTATGCCCATTGCGCTGCCGTGACGTCATACAAGCTTGACTACAGTCGGCTGTTCACCGCATTCCCGCACTTTCAGCTGGTCGAATCGGCATGCTTCAACCACACTGACGATCGCTTCTCCACGGATCCGCAAGAGCGGCTGTGCGCGCAGATGATACACAAACAGTTGAGTGAGGGTTATCAGCGGATCTAGATACGGCGGCCAGCCGATCCGCCAGACGTTCGCGCATTCCGGGTGAATGCAAACTGGCCGAGGAGCCTCGGCCAGTGTCTGTCAACGACGGCGCAGGTTCAAGAACAGCGCGATCAAAATACCGGCAATCAAGCCGATGAATGCGCCGCCGGCGGAGTACAGCAGCTTGCCCGGTGTGCTCGGGCGATCGGCGACATAGATGTCGCCAAGTACTCGAGTCGGATAAGTCCGCAGCGACGCCAATGCTTCTTCCAGTTGCGCCTTACGGAGGTTCAGGGCTCGCGATTCAACACTGATCGTTGCTACCACGTTAGCCAGGAAGACGTCGTGCGGGGCCGCTTGACCTTTTGCTTGATCGCTGGTCCGCTTGAGCGAGCCATAGACGGAATCGTATTCCTTTTCCATCGCGACGAGCTTGTCGGAGGTGTCCTTCAGCTCTGCCTTCATGCGATCAATTGTCGGATTGAACGCTTTATCATGTTCCCTGCGCAGCTCGTTGAAGGCCACGCGCAGTGTCTGCGTTGCCATCTCGGGGGAGTACCCAGACGCCTGCACATTGATGAGATCCAGGCTTTTCGACGGGGCTGCACGCAGCGAGTCGAAAATCAGATCGGAGTCCGGATTCTGCCTGTTAGGCAGGGGCAGTCCCATTACCTTAAGTACGTCGAACTTAAAGCTTGACAGGCCAAACCGTTCAACCGTGGTCATCTGGGATTCGATCAAATTGGTCGGCGCGGCACCTACACCAGGCACCACCGAGCCGGCGCTAGCAACCTGGCCGATCTGCAGCGTCATCTTCGCCGTCCAGCGCGGATGCTGGATGAACGAAAAACCGACAGCAACCAATGCGCCGACTATGGCGCTGATCAGCAGAAGCTTGAAATATTTCGCAACAAAACTCGTTAGCGAGAGGTACTGTGTGTCTGACGTTGTGGGGGAAGTGACCGGCATCTGCGCAGCGAGAATGATAGGGGTGACGCACACTATTATGTATACACATTGTACCATGAACGGTTTCTTTCCCCGTCCCGGTAGGCTGTATGCCACCGCCAAACCATGTCGTTCACCGAGCGGTGAGTCAACGAACACCGCGGCCGCGCTGGGCAATGCCCGACCTTTCCCCGGTAGATTCCGATTTGGACTACTGAAGCAGGCGTTGCCAGCGCTCGGTGACTGGTGCGATGGCCATGCCGCTGGCCGAGTTTCTGGCTTCGTTGGCTAGTTCCGCACACAGGGGGTGGTCAGCGACCAGGCGGAGCAGTGCAGTGGCCAGGGCTGCCGGATCCTCCTTGGGTACGAGCAACCCGTTACTGCCGTTTCGCACGAGCTCTCGAGGACCGGTTTCGCAATCCGAGGACACGATCGGCAGGCCGAAAGCCATTGCCTCGATAAGCGTAAGCGCGAACCCCTCATAGCGCGAGCTTAAGCAAAAGAGCGCGGCTTGCCGGTAGGCTTCTTCGATGTTCCGGTGCAAGCCCGGCATGTCTACGGAATTGGAGATGCCCAGATCGCGGATCAGCGCCTCAAGCGCACTGCGCTCTTCCCCCTCTCCCACAATGACGAGGCACCAGTCCGGCTGGGATGCGGTCACCTTTTCCCAGGCACGCAGCAGTATGTCAAAGCCCTTGGCATGCGTAAGCCGGCCGACCGCCAGAACCGTCTTGCTCACGCGCTCTGACGCCTTCGGCGGGTATGCGAAGGGCAATGGGTTCGGAATCATGATGACGGGTTGCCGCGGCGCCAGCGCCTCCATCCACCGCTGCCGGTCGCGCTCCGTCAGCACCACCACGGCTTCATTGAATCTTGCCGCCAGCCGCCGGGCGAAGCGTCGTGCCGGCTTGCCCAGGTCTTCGTCGAAGTGGCAATGCTCCCACGCGATGCGCCGAACCTTGAGGCCCAGGGTGGCGGGCAGGGTGAACAGGGTGAGCATGGTGTCGACTTCAATCAGCACATCGACATGGCGTTGCTTCACAAAGCGCCTGATTCCATTGACTGTGGCGAGATAGGCTCGCTTGAACGACGGCCGTTGCACAAACAGCGCCTCATGCACGACGTCGGGATGGAGCGTAAAGCAACTGCGCTCATCCCACAGGCTGAGGATCAGCACCGGATAGCCGCGCTCCGCGAGTGCATTGGCGATGACAGCCGTCATCCGCTCGGCGCCAGCGAAGGCGTTCAGTGTGCCTGTCAGGAAGCAGATCGTGGGTAGCGGCTTCATGCGGTCGCCCGGGAGAGTGCTGTCTTGTTGCGCCACCACAGGCAGACGCCAAACGCTACGGCAACGGCATTGCCTAATGTATAGCCTCCGACAGCCCCCCATGCACCGTATTTGGGCACCACCGCTAGGTCGAACGCGAGCGTGACCGCCAGGACAGCTCCCCACTTGATGGCGATCCAGTCGGGGCGGCGCAGGTAGACTGGAAGCAAGGTCAGGCCGACGTCGGCAAAGATCAATGTCGAAGACAGTGCCGCGGTTTGCAGCAGGGCCGCGGTCGATGCAAAGGCGTGGCCATACAGCAACTGCACGATCCATGGCGCGCCAACGGCGATCAAGGCTGCCCCGCATAGGCCGATTGCGGTCATGCCGATTGCAATTCGCGCGATGTTTGTGTGCGCTGTCGCAAAAATGGGCTTGCCATAGACATAGATAGGCGCAATCCCTGCGGCCAGGATGGTAGCCACAACCGTGTAGTTGTCGAGTATCTGCATGCAAGCGGCATAAGCGCCAAACTCGGCAAGCGGCACCGAGGGCTGCAGTACCAACTGGTCGACCCGGCGCGCGCCCATCATCAGCATGAAGCTCACCCAGAACAGCGCGCCGTTCGTCATCAGTTCACGCGTGAACCGGATATCGTATTGCACGTGGCAGCGCTCTACCCTGCCGAAGTAGTAAGCGGCCAGCAGGCCGGCAAGGATGATCGCCTCGACGGCAAATGCGCTGGCGAAGAATGGAACACTATGCACGCCTGCTGCAAAGAGGATGGCCACGAGGCCGCCCTTGGCGCAGAGCGATATCAGGCTGAAAAGCGTATTGGGGCGATTGTTGGTGTGCGCCTGCAGCCAGGCAACCACAACGCCAAAGGGTTCCCTGAGCAGGATCGCGATGCCAAGCAACAAGGCTGCTGCCCAGGTGTCCGGCGCGGGCTGGCGCATCAGCAGGAAGCCGCACATCAGCAAATAGCCGAGGATGGCACCGCCGACACGCAAAGAAAACACATGCGCGAGCAGCCTGTGTTGCTCAAGCGGCGATGGCGTCGCCACCAGCCGCGGCACAACCACCTCGCCACCACAGATCAACGCTACCGACGCGGCAATCAGGACCACGGCCTGGGCGTACTGGAAGTGGGCAAATCCTTCGGGCCCCAGTGCGCGCGCCAGCATGGCGACGATGCCAATCCCAGCCGCTACCTGTATGCCGCGCTCGGCTAGCATCCACAGGAGATTTCCGGCAACTCGACGCCGCATCAGGCGAGCTCCACGGGCGCGGCGGTGGCTCGCCTGGCCAGCCGCGCATAGCAGGCTAGCCATTGCCCGGCCACGGCCTCAATGCTGAATCGCGAGGCGATGCGATCCCGGCGCGCGGTCTGCTCCGAAGGGGAGCCGGGCCCGGCGCGCAGCGCCGCGCGCATCGCGGCGGCCAGCGCGGCCGCATTGTGTCTTGGCACGATCTGTCCCGCGTCGCCCAGCAAGCTGGCGACGCCAGGGGCATCGGTGGAGACCACCGGGCATCCGCAAGCCAGGGCTTCCGCGATAACCAGCGGCATCCCTTCAATTTCTGAAGAGAGGACAAACAAATCGGCGGCATTGAGCAAGGCGGCAACATCGCGCCGCATGCCCAGCAGCGTGGCGCTCCCGGCCAGCCCGAGCCGGTCGATCGTGGCGGTGAGCGCGTCGCGCTCGGAGCCTTCGCCGGCAATCAGTAACCGGGCTTCGAGCCCTTCTTCGGATTGCAGGCGGCTGAATGCGTCAAGCAGCAGGTTCTGCGCTTTTTCGGGCACAAGCCTGCCGACATTGAGGATGAGGATGGATGCCTCGGTGGCACCGAGGCTTTGCCTGGTAGCCAGCCGGAGCTCGGGTGAGGGGCGGAAGCGATCGATCTCGATGCCGTTTGGCATCACGACGATGCGATCAGGCGGCGCTGCACCGGCATCGATCATGCTTTGGCGGCCGTCCGCGCTGACATGGGTGGTGAGACTTGCCCAGCGGTCGGTCAGCCGGTACGCGAGCATGCGCAGCCTGCCACCTTCCCGGTAGCTGTGGGCGGTGCAAATCAACGGTGGCGTGCGCGTTATCCGGGTCAGTGCGCGGGCGAAGAGATTAGCGTGGACCATGTGTGCATGGAGGACGTCGGGCCGCCAGGCGCGCAGGAAATCGCGCACTTGCCATAGGGTGCTCGCCATCGACCACGGCGTCTTGCGCATGTTCAGGCGCAGCACGGTTGCCTTGGCAGGCAGTTCGACTTCGCAATCCGGCGTCAGGCTGACGACGGCTACGGCATGCCCGAGCGCGATGAAATGCCGGGCCAGTGCGGCTACCTGTTGCTCGGCGCCGCCAACGCGCAGGCCGGTGCTGAGCAGCATGATCCGCATCGGCTGCGGCAGCATTTCCTCCAGCGTTCGGCTCATCACCGCGCCCCATACCCCGTCAGCAACGTCCGCAATGTCTTCACCCCGATCAGCAGGTCCAGCGCAAACGAACAATGCTTGACGTAGTACAGGTCATAGCTGAGCTTGGTCACGGTTTCTTCATGCGTGCCCACGTAGCCCTGCTGGACCTGGGCCCATCCGGACAGGCCGGGCCGAACCAGGTGCCGGTACGGGTAGTACGGAATCGTATGGGCGAATTCGTCGACCATCGGAACCTGCTCGGGACGCGGGCCGATCAGGCTCATGTCGCCCACCAGCACGTTCCACAACTGGGGGATTTCATCGAGCCGGTATTTGCGGATGACGCGGCCCACGCGGGTGACGCGTGGATCGCGGCGGGCGGCGAATTGCGCCGGTGCGCCGGCGTCGAACGCCATGCTGCGGAACTTGAACATGGTGAAGGGTTTGCCGAACAGTCCTACCCGCCCCTGGCGGAACAAAGCGGGGCCGGTGGATTCGAGGCGGATTGCGACTGCTACAACGACGCCCAGCGGCAGCGCGAGCGGCGCCATGCAGAGTACGGCGGCGAGGTCTATCAGGCGTTTGGCGAAGCTGTAGAAGTAGTGCGCGGCGTAGTCGTCGAGGAAGTTTTCGTCGATGTGCGCCAGCCCCACGCGCCCGGTCAGCATCTCGCCGATCCGCTCGACAGAATACATGCGTACGTGGCTGAGCTTGAACTGGGCGAGCACCCGGGTGCGCTCGGGGTCGGCGGTGGCATTGCGGTCCAGCATCAGGCCGTCGCAATGCACGGCTTCGTCGAGCGAGCTGATGGCCTGGAAGCGGGTGGGGCTGGCCGGCGCCGCGCCGGGCATGGCGAGGATCTGTTCCAGTTGCGCCAGCGTGGCGGCGTCGGTATAGCCGAACACGGGCACGTAGTTGCGCACGAAGCGCCGGTAGCCGAACCAGATCCAGCCTAGCGTGGTGACGTAACTGAGCAGCAGCGCGCCGCGCGAATACTCAAGGTGGAAGGCGGCAAAGACGAAGAGCAGCGCGGCAAAGGGCAAGGTGGTGGCCAACCCGACCAGGCTGTTGCCTTCCATGGCGGGCAGGTGCAGGGAGCGGTGCAGTAGCACGAAGGCGAACAGGTAGGGCAGCACCGACCACAGCAGGGTGCGGGTGAAAACGTAAGTCACCAGGGCGGCGTGATGGGCGAACTCGGCGAGCGCGATATTGAGGCCGAACAGCAGCAGGCCGAGCAGCGCCCAGGCCAGCATGCGGCTGGCGCGGCGGACGGTTTCCGAGCCCTGCGGGCGGGTCAGCTGGGCAGGGCGGCCGACACTGTGGGTCTTGTTCATTGTCCGCCTGCTCCGGTGCTGGCCGCCGCGCGGGCGGCGCTTGGCTTGCCCGCCAGCGCTTGCTGGTAGATTGTCCAGGTGGCGTCGGCCATCGGTGCCAGGCCAAATTCCCTTGCCCAGCGCGTCCGGGCATTGCGTCCCAGTGTCTCACGCAGCGTGGGGTCGTCGGCCAGCCGTGCCAGCGCGGCCGCCCAGGCGTGTTCGTCATCGCCGGCGACCAGCAGGCCGCTGGTGCCGCTGTCCAGTTGCTCGCGGATGCCCGGGAGGTCGCTGGCGACGACGGGCAGGCCGGCGCGCATGGCCTCCAGTACCGAAAGCGGGAAGCCTTCATGGTCGGATGCCAGCGCGAAGGCCTGGGCCGAAGCCAGCAAGGCGGGGACGTCGGTGACCGGGCCAGCAAACCTTACCCGGCCCGGTGCCACGCTATCGGCCAAGGACTGCAGGGTGGCCATCTGGGGGCCAACGCCTGCCAGTACCAGCTCGCAATCGGGCAGTGCGGCGCGGGCGAAGGCGCGAATCAGCTGGTCGGCGCGCTTCGGCGCGGCCAGGCGCGCCACCATGACAATGCGCCGCAGCGGCGCGCCGGGCGTCGCCCGCGCGCTGCTGTCGGCGATGCCGTTGCGGATCACGCTGACCCGCGCGGCGGGGATCGGCAGCGACGCGGCCAGCGCGCGTTCGCCCTGCGCCACGCAGATCAGGCGGGCAGCCAGCGGTGCCAGCAGCCATTCCATGCAGCGCGAGATGAGGCGCTGGCGAGCCGGGGCGGCGGCCTTGAAGGCAAAGCCATGCACCGTATAGACCACAGGGATGCCGAGCAGCCAGCCGGCCACCCGCCCTAGCGCGCCGGCCTTTGCGCTATGCGCATGGATCAGGTCAGGCGCGGTCTCCCGGAGGGCCTTGAGCAGCTCCCTGAGCGCGGCCAGCGCGCGCAGCGGCGAGAGGGCATTGTCGAGCAGGGCCAGGCGTATGGTGCGGGCGCCGGCGGCCCGGGCGGCGTCCAGCAGGGGCCCGTCGCCCCCGGCCAGCAGTACGGGCTCGATCCTGTCGCGCAGGGCGTGCAGCAGATCGGCGACGTGCGTCTGCGCCCCGCCGATCTCGGAGTTCGTGATCAGGAAGGCGATACGCGGGCGGTGGGAGGGCAGGGGCGAAGGCACTGGGCAAAAAGCGCGACGGCGGGGCAACAGGAACAGGCTACCAGGGCATTTCAGTATGGCCGATGAGCCAGGGGCCGGGACGGCGGCAAGGCTGTCCGGCAGGCCTGTCCCCCGATACTGGGCGGGCAGCTGTGGCACCCCGCTCAGGTGGGGATCGATCCACTTCCAGGCTGGCTTGCGGCGCCATTTTCCAGCAAAGCCGCTCGATTATAACTGGCGCGCCACTCGCAATCCGGCAAAATACGGTCTTTGACGCATTTGCCCGCCGACACGGCCCTGGCCGGAATACGTGGCTGGCAACGTCGACTGGTTCTACCGCCTACACACAGGATGACCCATGCAAGCAGATCCTTCCATTTTCAAGGCCTACGATATCCGTGGCATCGTCGACAAGACCCTGACGCGTGACGTGGCGCGTGCGATTGGCCTGTCCTTCGGTACGGCCGCCGCAGAGCAAGGCGAGCGCGCCGTGGTGGTCGGGCGAGACGGGCGCCTGTCGGGCCCGGACCTGCTCGGCGGACTGGTCGAGGGCCTGCGCGCCGCGGGCATGGACGTGATCGACCTCGGCATGGTGGCCACGCCCATGGTGTACTTCGGCACCAATGTCGAGCTGGCGGGGCGCCGCGCCACTTCCGGCATCATGGTGACCGGCAGCCACAATCCGCCCGACTACAACGGCTTCAAGATGGTGCTGGCCGGCAAGGCGATCTACGGCGAGCAGATCCAGTCGCTGCGCCAGCGCATCGACGCCGGCAAGTTCGCCAGCGGCGCGGGTGGCTACCAGCAGGTCGACATCCGCCAGCAGTACCTGGACCGCATCGTTGGCGACATCAAGCTGGCGCGCCCGATGAAGATCGCGCTGGATGCTGGCAATGGCGTGGCGGGTGCCTTCGTGGGCGACCTGTTCCGCGCGCTGGGCTGCGAGGTGACGGAGCTGTTTTGCGAGGTGGATGGCAATTTCCCCAACCACCATCCCGATCCGGCTCATGTGGAGAACCTGCAGGACCTGATGCAGTGCCTGCGCGACACGGATTGCGAGCTCGGCCTGGCCTTTGACGGCGACGGCGATCGCCTGGGCGTGGTGACCAAGGACGGCCAGGTGATCTTCCCCGATCGCCAGCTGATGCTGTTCGCCGAGGAGATCCTGTCGCGCAATCCCGGCCAGCAGATCATCTATGACGTGAAGTGCACCGGCAAGCTGGCCCCCTGGATCCGCGAGCACGGCGGCGAGCCGCTGATGTGGAAGACGGGCCATTCGCTGGTCAAGGCCAAGCTCAAGGAGACTGGCGCGCCCCTGGCCGGCGAGATGAGCGGCCACGTGTTCTTCAAGGATCGCTGGTACGGCTTCGACGACGGCCTGTACACCGGCGCGCGCCTGCTGGAGATCCTGTCCAAGCATGCCGACCCGAGCGCGGTGCTCAATGCCTTGCCTAACTCCAACTGCACGCCCGAACTGCAGCTCAAATGCGCGGAAGGCGAAGCCTTCACGCTGCTCGACAAGATCCGCGCCAATGCGAAGTTCGACGGCGCGCGTGAAGTCATCACCATCGATGGCGTGCGCGTGGAGTACCCCGACGGCTTTGGCCTGGCGCGTCCGTCCAACACCACGCCCGTGGTGGTGATGCGTTTCGAGGCCGACAACGATGCCGCGCTGGCGCGTATCCAGGCCGAATTCAAACGTGTGATCCTGGCGGAAAAGCCGGACGCGCAACTCCCGTTCTGAGCGGATGCCGTTGACTGAGCCCCTGACGGGAACAACGGGCAAATCCTTGACCCCGCATGCGCTGCCCGCGCGGCCGCGCATCCTGGTGGTCAAGGTCTCGTCGCTAGGCGACGTGGTGCATAACATGCCGCTGGTGCACGACCTGCGCGCGCGCTGGCCGGATTGCGAGATCGACTGGGTGGTCGAGGAGGGCTACGTCGATCTCGTGCGCTTGCTGCCCGAAGTGCGGCGGGTGATTCCGTTCGCGCTGCGGCGCTGGCGCAAGCGTTTCTACCAGGCTGCAACCTGGCAGGAGATCGGTGCGTTCAAGCGCGCCTTGCGAGAGGACGCCTACGACGCCGTGATCGAGACGCAGGGCCTGCTCAAGACTGCCGTCGTGGCACGCGTGGCCAACAGGCGCGAGGGCGCGCCCGTGATAGGGCTGGCCAATGCCACGCAAGGCTCCGGTTACGAGCCGGCCGCACGGCTGTTCTATACCGAACCAGTGACCGTACCCCGCCAGACGCATTCGGTGCGGCGTTCGCGCCTGCTGGGCGCGGCGCTGACTGGTGGCACACCGCCGGAACCGCCTCAATTCTTCGGCCCCGCCGCGCGCACGCTGCATGTCGACGATGCGCTATGGGCCGGCCTGCCAACGCGCTACGCAGTGTGCTTTCACGCTACTGCGGGCGCGAAGAAGAAATGGCCACTGGCGAGCTGGCACGACCTCGGCCGCCGGCTGGTGGACGAGGGCCTGGCCATGTTGCTGCCCTGGGGCAACGACGCGGAACGGCGCGCGGCGCAAGAGATCGCTGCCGGCGTGCCGCAGGCGCAGGTGCTGCCGCGCTTTACGGTCATGCAGGGGTTTGGCCTGATCAATCGCGCCGAGGTGGTGATTGGCGTCGATACGGGGTTGGTCCATATCGCCGCGGCGCTGTGCCGGCCCACGGTCGAGATCTACACCGCGACGTGGCGCTGGAAGACGGAAGGCTACTGGTCGGACCGCATCGCCAATGTGGGCGACGATGGCATCGTGCCGTCCGTCGATGAAGTCTACGCAGCCGCCCGGCGCGTGCGTGGGCAGGGGAACTGATGCTGCGCGTTCTGTATAACCTGCTATGGCTGCTGGCGCTGCCGGTCGCGCTGCTGCGCCTGGTGTGGCGTGCCCGTAAGGAACCCGGCTACGTGCAGCACGTGGGTGAGCGCCTTGGCGCTTATGGCGGCCTGCCGTCGGCGGGCCCCTGGTTGTGGGTCCATGCGGTGTCGGTGGGCGAAACCCGGGCCGCCCAGCCGCTGATCGACGCGCTGCTGGCGCAATATCCGACCCATCGCCTCCTGCTCACACATATGACGCCCACCGGGCGGCAAACCGGCGCCCAGCTGTACGGCGCCGAGCCGCGCGTGCTGCAGTGCTATCTGCCGTACGACCTGTCGTGGCTGGTGCGACGCTTCCTGCGCCACTTCCGTCCGGATGCCGGCATGCTGATGGAAACCGAGGTATGGCCCAGCCTTGTGCGCGGTGCCCGCGTGGCCGGCGTGCCGTTGCTGCTGGTCAATGCCCGGCTGTCGCCACGCAGCTTCCGCCGCACCGCGCGCTTTGGCAGCGCCGCCACCGCGATGTATCGCGACTTCACCGCGGTGCTGGCGCAGACCCAGGGCGACGCTGAGCGCTTCCGCGCGCTCGGGCTGCCGTCGGTGCAGGTGACCGGCAACCTCAAATTCGATATGCAACTGCCCGAGGCAGGCCTGCGGCGCGGCCGCTTGCTGCGCCAGGGGTTTGGCTCGCGCGCCGTGTTCGCCGCCACCAGCACGCGTGACGGCGAGGAAGCGTTGCTGCTGGAAGCGTTCGCGCGTTGGCAGGCGCTTGGCGCCGATGTGCCGCGCCCGGCTTTGCTGCTGGTGCCGCGCCATCCGCAGCGCTTCGATGAAGTCGCGGCGCTGGTCACGCGTGCCGGCTTCACGCTGCAGCGCCGCGGCACGCTTGGCGACTCCGCTGCGTGGGAGCAGGCGGGGCTGCCAGAGCCGGTCACCGCGGACGTGCTGCTGGGGGACTCCATGGGCGAGATGGCGATGTACTTCGCTGCCTCGGATATCGCCTTTATCGGCGGCAGCCTGCTGCCGCTGGGCGGGCAGAACCTGATCGAGTCCTGCGCCGCTGGCACGCCCGTCCTGATCGGGCCGCATACCTTCAACTTCGCGCAGGCCACGGAAGATGCCATCGCTGCCGGCGCCTGCCAGCGCGTGGCGGATGCCGATGCGCTGATGCGCGCGGCGGCAACGATATTGGGCGATGCGCCGGGGCTCGAAGCCATGCGCGGTAATGCGCGCGAGTTCGCGGTGCTTCACCGGGGTGCCACGGCGCGCACGATGGCTGCGCTGGGGCAGGTGCTCGGCCACGCGAACTAGGCGGTTCTGTATGGCAGTGCCGCCACTTTCCGCATGCCGCATGCGGAAATTGTAGGCCGCCGCCCGATGTCCCTCGTCTCCTGACGGTTGTTAAACTATTCCGCACGAGGGCCAGACTCGCGGCCCCACCCGGGCCTGCGAGCTGCCGCCGAGCGGTGCGGGCCGATCAAGCCGCGCGCCCCCACCAGGAGCTTCCAGATGCAGAGAATATTCCGTCTTTCACCCGCCGCGTTCACCGCGCGTGCCGCCGCTGTTGTGCTGCTGGCTGCTGCCCTGGGTGCCTGTGCCACGTCGCCCGCACCGGATTCGCCGGGTGCCGGCACCAGCCTGAACCAGGCGCAGACCGGCGGCCCTAGCCGCTGGGAGCTGGTACGCTGGCAGCTGGCCGATGGCACGCTGAAGTTCATTCCGCATGGCGACAACGGCGAGCCGATCATCTTTGAATTCAATGGCGGAATCGATTCCGCGCAGGGCACGGTGAGCGGGTATAGCGGCTGCAATCGCTTCACCGGGGGCTATGGCAAGACGGCAACGGGCATGCGCTTCGATCGGCTGGCGGGAACCCGCATGGCTTGCGTGCCGCCGCGCGGCGAGCTGGAGGGCGCGCTGCTCAAGGCAATGCAGTCACCGTTCACCACCGTGGGCACGCAGCCGTCGGCCGGGTCAACGGGGCGCCAGATCATCTGGAAGACCGTTGACGGGGACCTGCTGCAGTTCGTCGAGCGCGAGGGCGTGGGCCGGCGCGGCGCAAAGATGGATGCACAGGCGGCCACCGGCGGCGTGGAGAAGACGGTGTACGTGGATTCGCAGCGGGTGGAGTGCTCAGGCGTGGGCCGGCAGACCTGCTACCGCGTGCGCGAGAACCCGGGCGCGCCCTGGACGCTTTGGTATGGGCCGATCGAGGGGCTGGATTTCGAGCCGGGCGTGGCGTACACCTTGCGGGTGCGCGAGACGCGGGTTGAGAACCCGCCGATGGATGCGTCCGCGATTCGCTGGCAGTTGTTGAACGTGGAGTCTCGCACCCGGGCGAACTGAGCAACGCTGCGCCAGCAAGCAAAACGCCGCGGTGCACAGCCGCGGCGTTTTTGTTTTGAGCGGATGCCGATTGCTGCCAGGCTTGCGGCATTCACACTCAGCTGCGTGGCGCGGGCGCTCCGGCAATCGCCTCCTTGCGCGTGGCAGGGCGCTTTGCCGGTGGCGTGCCTGCCGGCAATGCCGTGCCAAGCTTGACCTTCTCCGGCAGCTTGTACATCGAGCCCGGGGTTGAGGTCAGCAGGGTGTTGATCTGCACCACGTCGTCCTCGGTCAGCGCTCCGGTGGCGGCCTTCAGGCGCAGCCCGTTCATGATGGTGTCGTAGCGCGCCTTGGCCAGGTCGCGGCGGGTGGAGAACAACTGCGCTTCGGCGTTCAGCACGTCGATGTTGATGCGCACGCCGACTTCGTAGCCGAGCTGGTTGGATTCCACGGCGCTCTGCGCGGAATGCTCGGCGGCTTCCAGGGCCTTGACCTGGGCGAGTCCGTTGGACACGCCCGAGTAGGTTTGGCGCGCGCTCTGGGCGGCGGTGCGGCGGGCAAACTCGAGGTCACTGGCGGCCTTGTCGGCCAGCGCGGCGGTTTCACGCACGCGCGACTGGATCTGGCCACCGGTGTAGATCGGCACACTCAGCTGCACGCCGATCTGGGCGCTGTTGTAGCGGCTGGAGATATTGACCTGTTGCGCGGCGTTGCCGGTGGAGTTGACAAAGCCGTACGACGCGACCAGGTCGACCGAGGGCAAGTGGCCGGAACGTGCCTTGTTGTACTCGCGCTGGGCTGAGTCGAGGTTGTAGCGTGCCAGGCCCACCTGGGGGTTGGTGTTCTCGGCCTGGCTGGCCCAGGTGTTTACATCGGGCGGCTGCGGACCGGGCAGCGTCGCGGCGGTGCGCAATCCGAGCAGTTCGTCGACCGGCTTGCTGGTGATCTGCTGCAGGTTGGCGCGTCGGATTTCGAGGTCGCTCTGCGCTGCGATCTCGGTCGAGGTGGCGAGGTCGTAGCGGGCCTGCGCGTCATTGGCGTCGGTGATGGTGGCGGTGCCGACCTCGAAGTTGCGCTTGGCCTGCGCCAGTTGCTCGCCGATGGCTTTCTTCTGCGCGCCGGCCAGGTAGAGGTTGTCCTGCGCGGCCAGCACGTCGAAGTAGGCCTGCGAGGTGCGGGTGATCAGGTCGAGCTGCGCCTGGCTGAAGGTCACCTCGCCAGCCAGCGCGGCCAGTTCGCCCTGCTTGTAGGTTTCCCAGCGATCCCAGCGAAACAGCGGCTGGATCAGTTGCAGCGACCAGTTATTGTTGTTGATAAAGCGGTCCGACACCAAGGGCACGGTCTGATCCACATTGGTGCGCGTGGCGTTTAGCGTGCCGCTGACCTGCGGCAGCAAGCCGGAGCGTCCCTGGGGCAGCTTTTCCTGGCTGGCCATCAGCTGCGCGCGCGCGCTGGCGAACTGCGCGTCGTTGGCCTGTGCGTCGCGGTAGACCTGGAGCAAGTCGGCGCCATGCGCGGCCGGCAGATGCAGCAGCGCAAGCAGGGAACCCGTCAGTGCCAGGCGCGTCTTGGGCACGCCCCGCGCAGGGAAAAGCGCAAACCTCATGACATCTCCAGTCTGCCGGGCATCGGGCGCGCGGCTAACGTTTCTAACGATCAGCGTTCAAGGGAGTTGGCGCCGCAGGAGGCCGGCGCCCTGGGGGTGATGCTTGCCGTGCTCTTGCTGTGCTCAGTACTTCGGCATGGCCGGGTCGACCTGCTCGGCCCAGGCGTGCACGCCGCCGGTCAGGTTGTAGACCTTGGCAAAGCCTTGCCGCTCGAGGAAGCTTGCCACCTGCATGCTGCGCGCGCCGTGATGGCAGATGCAGACGATATCTGCGTCTTCGTCAAGCTCGCCGGCACGTGCCGGGATCTGGCCCATCGGGATATGCGTGATGCCGGGCATGGCGCAGGTCTGCACCTCCCAGCCTTCGCGTACGTCGAGCAGCACCGGCTGCGGCCGGCTGGCATCCGCCAGCCATTGCACCAGTTCGGGCGCGTTGATTACCTGCATGTCTTGTTTCCCGCTCAGAAATGGAAGCGCGACGGCTGCTCTGCGCCCAACAGCGGCGTGATGGCGGTCTCGAACAGGTTGACAGTCTTGTACTCGTTCTCGCTGACGCGCGTAATGATCTGCGCTTCCATGGCCGGCAGCGCGCCGACGAAGGCGGCAATGCGCCCGCCGACCTTGACTTGCGACAGGATGGACGCGGGCACCGAGGGCAACGCGCCGGAAATGCAGATCACGTCGTAGGGGGCGCTCGCGGCCCAGCCGGTGGCGGCATTGCCTTGGGCCACGTCGACATTGGTCACGCCGGCATCGGCCAGGTTCTTGCGGGCCAGCTCGGCCAGTTCCGGCAAGATGTCCACGGTCAGCACGTGGCGCGCACGGTGGGCGAGCAGGGCAGCCATGTAGCCAGAGCCGGCGCCGATTTCCAGCACTTGTTCATGCTTGCGCACGGCCAGGTCCTGCAGGATGCGGGCTTCCACGCGCGGGGCCAGCATGTTCTGGCCGCCCGGCAGCGGGATTTCCATGTCGACGAAGGCCAGCGCGGCATAAGCCTGCGGCACGAACTGTTCCCGCTTGACTACCGCCAGCAGGTCCAGGATTTCCTGATCCAGCACATCCCAGGGGCGGATTTGCTGTTCGATCATATTGAATCGGGCTTTCTCGAGGTCCATCTTGCCATTCCTTCCAATGCCAACCGCTAATCAGTTCAGAGTTCCGGCCGCGCGGTGCGAGGGGCCGGGGAAATCCGTCAAACCTGACATTTTAACCCCGCGCCAAGACACTTGCCCAAGCGCGTCGCCCAAGTTGTGGCCTCCATGCCGCAGTCCGGCCTTGGCTGAGGCATTCCGGGCTGGCTTGCCTCATTCCGCGCTTGCTGGCTTGTGCGCCGCCGTGTCGTCGGCTGCCGGCGCGGTGGCGGAAGCCGCCTGAGCTTGCTTGCCGCGCCACTTGCGGCCCAGCCACGCGCTGAAGTCGTCGAGGTACGTATAGATCACCGGGACCACCACCAGGGTCAGGATCGACGAGGTGATGATGCCGCCGATCACCGTCTGGCCCATTGGTGCGCGTTGCTCGGCGCCTTCACCCAGGCTGAAGGCCAGCGGCACCATGCCGAAGATCATGGCCAGCGTGGTCATCAGGATTGGCCGTAGCCGCACCCGGGCAGCGGCAACCAGCGCGGCCTCGCGCGACATCGGTGGCTGGCCGTCGGCGCCGCGCCGGGCCTGGTTGGCAAAATCCACCAGCAGGATGGCGTTCTTGGTCACCAGCCCCATCAGCATGATGAAGCCGATGATGGAGAACATGTTGAGCGTGGAGCGGAACAGCAGCAGTGCCGCGAACACGCCCACCAGCGTGAGCGGCAGCGAAGTCATGATGGCGATCGGCTGGAAGAAGCTGGCGAACTGCGAGGCCAGGATCATGTAGATGAAGATCACCGCCAGCGCCAGCGCCGACACCGCGAAGCCGAACGACTCGTTCATCGACTTGGTGGAGCCGCCGAAGCGGTACTTGTAGCCCGCCGGCCAGTTCATGCCATCCAGCGCCGCCTTGACCTCGCGTGCCACCTCGCCTTGCGAGCGCCCGGCGGTATTCGCGGTCAGCTCCACTTCGCGTGAGAGGTCGCGCCGGCTGATCTGGTTGGCGCCGGTGGTCGGCACCAGTTCGGCGATCTGGCGCAGGGGCACCATGCGCGGCGAGCCGTCGGTGTTGGTCTGGTTGCCGGCGATCATCAGCGCGCTGAGATCCGCCATGCCGGTGCGGGCGTCCTTGGGCAGGCGCACGCGCACGTCGTAGTTCTGGTCGTCGGGGGCGCGCCATGAGCTGATGGCGTCGCCGGCCAGCAGCGGGCGCAGCGCGTTGCCGATCTGCACGATGCCCACGCCCAGGTCGGACGCAAGCTCGCGGCGGATGCGCACTTCCACGGTGGGGCGGTCGTCCTTCATGCTGGAGTCGAGGTCGGTCAGGCCGCGCACGGCGGCCATGCGCCGGCTGGCTTCCAGCGACAGGCGCCGCAGCGTTTCCAGGTCATCGCCCTGGATCGACACCTGCAGCGCCTTTTGCCCGCCGGCGCCATCCGGCATGCCGACCATGGTCAGCGTGATGCCGGCGATGCTGGCCATGCGCTCGCGGATCATCGGGTTAAGCTCTTTGGTGGTGAGTTTGCGCGCGCGGCGCTCGGTCAGGCGCACCGACACCAGCGCGTTGTTGCGCCCGGAGGTATTGCCCGAGTTGATGGTGGCGTAGGTGTAGGCCACCTCGGGGAAGGCCTTAAGCGCGGCTTCCACCTGCCTGACCTTGGCTTCGGTAACGGCCAGGGAGGTGCCCACTGGCGTGGTGAAGCCTACCTGGGTTTCGCCCAGGTCGGCGGCCGGTACGAATTCCGTGCCGATCAGCGGCACCAGCGCGAAGCTGCCCAAGAATGTCACCGCCGCGATGATGGCGGTGGCCAGCCGGTGCTTGAGCGCCCAGCCCAGCATCGAGCCATAGCCGTGGCCGAGCGCATCCATGCGCGCCGAGAACCAGTCCAGCATGCGGCCCACGGTGCGGCCGTACAGGCTCTTCTTGTTGCCGGTGCCGTGCAGGTCGGGGTCGTGCCAGACCGAGGAAAGCATCGGGTCCAGCGTGAACGAGACGAACATGGAGATCAGCACCGCCGCCACGACAGTCACGCCGAACTGGTGGAAGAAGCGGCCGATGATGCCGCCCATGAAGCCCACCGGCAGGAACACCGCCACGATGGAGAAGGTGGTGGCCAGCACCGCCAGCCCGATCTCGTTGGTGCCGTCGAGCGCTGCTGTGCGATGGTTCTTGCCCATCAGGTTGTGCCGCACGATGTTCTCGCGCACCACGATGGCATCGTCGATCAACAGGCCCACGCACAGCGACAGCGCCATCAGCGTGATCACGTTGAGCGTGAAGCCAAACATGTACATCACGCCGAACGTGCCGATCAGCGCGATCGGCAGGGTCAGCCCGGTGATGACCGTGCTGCGCCACGAGCCGAGGAAGAGGAAGACGATGGCCACGGTCAGGAAGGCGCCTTCGAGCAGCGTGGAGCGGACTTCCTTGACGCTGCTGCGGATGCCGCGTGCGGCGTCGTTGACCACGGTGAGCTGCACGCCCGCGGGCAGCAGCTTGCGCACTTCATCGGTCATCTTGATCAGGCCATCGACGGTGTCGACCGTGTTCTGGCCCTGTGCCTTCACCACCGCCAGGAACAGTGCGCGCTTGCCGTCCAGCATGGCCAGGCTCTCCTGCTCCTCCTCGCCGTCGCGCACGTCGGCCACCTGCTCCAGCGTGACCGGCTGGCCGGCCCGGCGCGCCACGATGATGTGGCGGAAGGCATCCGGCGTGATGACGCGGCCCTTGATCTGCACCACCGTCTCGGTGGAGGTGGAGCGCAGCTCGCCCGCGGGGAGTTCCTGGTTCTCGTTGCGGATGGCGTCCATCACCTGGTTCACGCCGATGCCGAGCGCCTCCAGCTGGGCGGGGCGGATACGGATCTCCACTTCGCGCTTGGTGCCGCCAACGAGGCTGATGGCGCCCACGCCGCGCACGGTCTCCAGCCGCTTGCGCACGATCTGGTCGGCGATGGTGGTCAGCTCGCGCTGCGTGCGCTCGGCCCCAGGCGCGTTCGACACGGACAGGTAGAACACCGGTGCGTCCGACGGGTCGTAGCGCAGCACGCGCGGGTCTTTCACCTCGTCGCGGAACTGCGGGCGGATCAGCGCGATCTTGTCGCGCACGTCCTGCGCGGCCTGGCCGACATCGACGGACAGGTCGAACTTGATCACCACCACCGAGGTGCCTTGGTAGGAGTGCGAGAAAATCTCGTCGATACCCGAGATGGTGTTGACGATTTCCTCGATCTTGCGGGTGACGTCGGATTCCACCGATTCCGGCGCGGCGCCTGGGTACTCGGTCTGCACCACGACGATGGGGAAGGTGATGTCCGGGAACTGGTCAACCGGCAGGCGCTGGTACGAGAACAGGCCGATCACGATGAAGGCCATCATCATCATGGTGGCCAGCACCGGGTTGTGGATGGACAGGCGGGTGAACCACATGGGCGGGGGCTCCTACGCCTTGACCAGCTTGACGCGGCTGCCCGCGCGCAGGGTGCCGAGGTTGTTGCGCACCACCTTGGCGCCGGTGGCCAGGCCGCCGGTGATTTCCACCAGCCCGCTGGCATCGTCGCGGATGCCAAGCTTGACCTGTCGCTCAGCCAGCACGTCATTCTCCACGCTGTAGACGAACGCGCGCTCGCCATCGTTGCGCACCGCTGTGGCTGGCACCGCCACTACGCCGGCGTGGTGGCCAAGCACCAGCGAGCCCTGGGCGAACATGCCCGCGCGCAGGCGCGCCTCGGGGTTGTCCACCCGCACATAGACCATGATGCTGCGTGTGCCCTGGCTTACCGCTGGGTTAATGCGCACCAGCTTGCCCTCGAAGCGGCCACTGCCTTCCACGTCGAGCTGCACGGCCTGGCCGACGGCAACGCGAGCCACATCCGCCATGGGGATCGGCGCCTCGAGTTCTAGCGCGCGCAGGTCGACCACGTCGATCAGGCGCGTGTCGGGCGAGACCTTCTCGCCCGGCTGCACCGCGCGCGCGGCCACCAGGCCATCCAGCGGCGATTTGACGATGGTGTCGGCGAGCGCTTTCTGCGCGACTTCAAGGCCGCCCTGGGCGGCGTCGAGATTGGCGTGCGCCACGTCCAGGTTGCTCTGGAAGCTGTCGAAGGCAGTCTTTGAGATAAAGCCCTTGGCCACCAGCTCGCGGTTGCGCTCGAAGGTCTGCTTCGAATTCTCATACTGGCCGCGCGCCGCCAGCATCTGCCCGCGCGCCTGCGCCACCTTGGCCTGGTATTCGGTCGCATCGATGCGCACGATGACCTGGCCGGCGCGCACGGCTTCGCCCTCGCGCACCAGCACTTGCTGTACCTCGCCCGCGACCTTGGCCTTGACCGAGGCCTGATTGAGCGCCCGCAGCCCGCCCGACAGCGGCAGCGACACGCGCAAGTCTTGCGTGGTGGCCTCGACCAGGTCGGATGGCAGGAACTCCACCAGGTCTTGCACCGCGGCAGCCGGGGCCGCCGGGCCCGCGCCGGGCTTGCCATTGCTTGCCTTGCGCACGGCGGCGGCGGCGCTGAGCACGGCAACCACCGCGATGGTGGCGATCGCAGCGATCAGGATCTTCTTGCGTCGGGTCATGCGGTCTCCGGCGGCGGCGCAGGGATCTCCCGCGCGGCCTGCTGCCCCTGCGCTTGTGCCAGGGCTTCTTGTTGTATCTGTTCCCAGACGTAGGGGCCGACCTTGGGCGGCAGCGGCGTATCGCGCGCCGCGCCGGTGGTCAGGCCGAACAGCAACATCTGGAGCAGGTTGTCGAGGAACGCCTCGGGGTCGATCTCGATGCGCGACGACGCGCTGAACGCACGCTGCCACAGCATCAGGAACATCAGCGGCGCGCAGATCAGCGTTGTGGTCGGGTTGGCCGGCATGTCGCGCAACTCGCCACGCGCCACGCCGCGCTTGAGCACGCGCGCGAACAACTCATCGCCCGGCAGCACCACTTCCTCGTGGTAGAACTGGGCAATGTCAGGAAAATGGCTGGATTCGGCCATGATCAGCTTGGTCAGGCCGGCCACCGGCGTCGCCCCGACCAGGCCCCACCAGCCGCGCAGCAATTCCCTGAGCAACTCCGGCGTCGAGCCCTGGTAGTTCTCCACCAGGTCGATGCCCCTGGTCAGGGTCGGCACCAGGTTTTCGCGCACCACTGTCTTGAACAGCTCTTCCTTATTAGCAAAGTACAGATAGACGGTGCCCTTGGACACGCCCGCCGCGGCGGCGACATCTTCCAGCCGGGTGGCCGCATAGCCGCGTTCGACGAAGAGATCGAGCGCGGCGGCCACCAGTTCCTGTGGGCGCGCGGCCTTGCGGCGAGCCCAGCGTTTGGTGTTGGCGGATTCCTGATTCTGGCTCTGGCCTGGCGGGTTTTTCACTGGGGCGCTGTGCACCTCTGCGGGCGGGCGCTCCGCGAGATTTGCTAATAAATAACTCTTGGGTCAGTAATGTAGTGGAGGGCAATCCGGCGGTCAAGCGCGGGGAGGGCCGTACGGCTTGGGGCACAATATGGTCTGCCGGGCGTTGTCCGCGCCTGAACCATTGCCATGTCCCCTCAGTCTGAACTCACTTGCCGGCCCGATTGTGGCGCTTGTTGCACCGCGCCCTCCATCACCTCGCCGATTCCCGGCATGCCCGATGGCAAGCCGGCCGGCATACCCTGTGTGCAGTTGCTGCCCGATCGGCGCTGCGCGATTTTTGGCGAGCCCACGCGGCCGGCATTTTGCGCCGGGCTCAAGCCCTCTGCCGACATGTGCGGCGAAACCCGCGGGCATGCGCTGGCCTGGCTGACGCAGCTCGAGGTTGCCACCGCGCCTGGCCGCACAGCCTGAACCCGCAAGGAACAAACAGATGGTCATGATCAATCGCCGGCGCTGGCTGGCAGCAAGCGCCGGCGCCGCGCTGGCCGCGGCACTCGTCGGCTGCGGCATGATGGGCAACGACTACACCTTCTCGCAGAGCCAGCTGCAATCGGCCCTGGAGCGCAAGTTTCCGTTCAACAAGCGCTATATGGAGCTGTTCGACATCCAGCTCGCCAACCCGCAGCTCACGCTCGACCCCAGCCGCAACCGGGTGAACGTGCAGTTCGACGCGACAGTGAACAACCGCCTGTTCTCCGGCGAGCCGATGACCGGCCGCTTCGCGCTGGACAGCGGGTTGCGCTACGACCCGGCCAGCCGCGCGGTGGTGCTGCAGGACCCGCAGGTCCAGCAGTTCGACGTCAAAGGCCTGCCGCCTCAACTCACGCGCCAGTTCAACGCGCTCGGCGGCATCCTTGCGGAGCAGTTGCTGCAAGGCTATCCGCTCTATACCTTCCGCCCCGACGAGCTGCGCCTCGCCGGCACCAGTGTCGAACCCGGTACAATCACCGTTTTGCCCAACGGGATCAACGTCAAGATCAATCGGCCTTGATGACGCGCCGCGCCCAGGCATGCACGTTGCGCAGCCACTGCGGTGTCATGGTCGGGGCGGATAGTTGTGATTCCTGGCGCCTGGCGCGTGGCTGATGACATAGGGCTGACGGTTGCCCGTTTCCCTTTTGCTCGCCTGTCCTTGGCTTTTCCTTCGCTCTTCCATTCAGCATTCCACACATTCCAATCAGCATGGATATTGCCCTCGCCCTGAAAGCTGTGATCCTCGGCATCGTCGAAGGACTGACCGAGTTTCTGCCCATCTCCAGCACAGGTCACCTGATCCTCGCCGGCCAGCTGCTCGACTTCAATGATGAAAAGGGCAAGATCTTCGAGATCGTGATCCAGTTCGGTGCCATCCTGGCGGTTTGCTGGGAGTTCCGCCACCGCATCGTCACCGTGGTGGGCGGACTGGCCACCGATGAAAAGGCCCGGCGTTTTGCCATCAACGTGATCGTGGCCACCGTGCCGGCGATCGTGCTGGCGCTGGTATTCGGCAAGTGGATCAAGGCTCACCTGTTTAACCCGATCACCGTGGCCACCGCATTCATCATCGGCGGTGTGGTGATCCTGTGGGCCGAATGGCGGGAAAGCCATCGCGGCCAGGTATCGCACCCGCAGGGCAATGCGCTGCTGGAGGCCGCCAAGGCCGGCGCACCGCGGATCGAGTCGGTAGACGACCTGAACTGGCGCGATGCGGTCAAGGTCGGGCTGGCGCAGTGTTTCGCGCTGATCCCGGGCACCTCGCGCTCCGGCGCCACCATCATCGGCGGCATGCTGTTCGGGCTGTCGCGCCAGGTAGCCACCGAGTTCTCCTTCTTCCTGGCGATCCCGGTGATCTTCGGCGCCACCGTCTACGAGCTGTATAAGTCGCGCGCGCTGCTGTCCGCCGACGACCTGGGCATCTTCGGCATCGGCTTCGTCTTCGCCTTCCTGTCCGCCTTCTTGTGTGTGCGCTGGCTGCTGCGTTTTGTCGCCACCCATGACTTCAAGCCGTTTGCCTGGTACCGGATCATTTTCGGCATCGTTGTGCTGGCGACGGCATACTCTGGGCTGATCGCCTGGCATGCCTGAAGGCGGTAGCGGTAGATAGTACCGGCGACAACTGTCGCACCATGAAAAAAGCGTGGCTCAAGGCCACGCTTTTTTCATGGTGCGCCGGCGTGCGGCGCGGCCTTCGCCTTCAGGCCCGTTTGCGGAACACCACGTCCCACACGCCATGGCCCAGCCGCACGCCGCGGCGCTCGAACTTGGTCACCGGGCGGTAGTCCGGCCGCGGCGCAAAGCCGCCGGTGGCGTCCGAGGTGTTGGTCAGGGTGGGTTCGCCCGACAGCACTTCCACCATCTGATGGGCATACTCTTCCCAGTCGGTCGCGCAGTGCAGGTAGCCGCCCGGCTTCAGGCGGTTGGCCAGCAGCTTGACCAGCGGCGGCTGCACCAGGCGCCGCTTGTTGTGGCGCTTCTTGTGCCACGGGTCGGGGAAGAAGATATGCACGCCATCCAGGCAGGATGCCGTCAGCATGTGCGCGATGACCTCTACGGCGTCATGCGGCATGATCCGCACATTGCCGATCTCGCGTTCGCCCAGCAGCTTGAGCAGGGCGCCCACGCCGGGTTCATGCACCTCACAGCCCAGGAAATTGTCCTGAGGGCGCAGTTGCGCGATATGCGCGGTGGTCTCGCCCATGCCGAACCCGATCTCGAGGATCGCTGGCGCGGCGCGGCCGAACGTGGCCTCCCAGTCGAGCGGCTGCGGTGCATAGGGCAGGATGAAGCGAGGCCCCAGGTCATCGATGGCACGCTGCTGGCCGGTGGAGGTTCGCCCCGCGCGGCGCACGAAGGAACGGATGCGGCGCGGGTGTGCCACGTCGCTGCCGTCGGCAGCCTTGGCGGGCGCGTTGTCAGCGTCGTCGGCTGGCGTCGGGTCGGAACTGGGGTCTTGGGGGAGCATGGCAACAAAAAAGCCGCCGGGCGATCCTGATCGGGCATGCGACCAGTGGCGAAGGCGGCTCGTCTCAATCTGATGTGGAGCGGGCGATGGGAATCGAACCCACGTCTTTAGCTTGGGAAGCTAAGGTAATGGCCATTATACGACGCCCGCAAGAAGCGCGATTCTACGCGGGATGCCCCGGCGAGCGCAAGGTGCGCGGGTGCCGGATCCTATGAAAAGTGCATTATCTCGCGCTCTGGCGTACCGACGGAGCCGGTGCGCCGGGGCCTGCGTGGCCCCTTAGACGCCAAACGCTGTCATCTGGGCGACGGCGAGGTTGACCTGGTCGATGCCGCTGCTCTGCTCGGCCGCGAGCCGCTGCTACCGCCGCGTTCAGTGCCAGGATGTTGGGGGGAACTTGAAGGCGCGATGGCGCCCTATGGAGTCACCCGCAGCCGGCAGACCGCCGCTTCCTCCTGGCCCGGCGCGAGCCAGCGCAGCCCCGTGCCGTGGTGGATGGCGTTGGGCAGGCCGAGCCAGGGTTCCACGCAGTAGAAGTCGGAGTCGGCGCGCTCCGACCAGGTGGTGACCGCGAACCACGGCGTGCTGCCAGGCGCGTCCAGCTCGATCACCAGCTTGCGGCCATGCGCAGCGGTGGCATCGGGCGGCGTGGCCAGCGTGCAGTGGCGCGGCGCCGCAGGCTGCGCCTGCAGGACGTGAAAGGTGTCTTGCAGGCGCGGGTCGTCGAGCTGATAGGTCTCGGCGCCTTTGCCGTTCGCCTCCAGCGAGCCGTCGGGGCGCTGGCGCATCAGCTCCGCGGCCGGCATGGCCAGCGTGGACGCGGCGCGCGCCTGGTGGGCAAGCGGGAAGTAGAAGTGGTGGCCAGCGTAGTAAGGCAGGGGCTGCTCGCCGGTATTGCGCGTGCGCAATGTGGCTTCGAGGTTGTCGTCGAGCAGCCGGTAGGTGACCTCGAACAGGAACTCGAAGGGGTAGGCCGCGCGCGTTGCGTCCGACGCTTGCAGCGTCATGGTCAGGCTGCGTCCCGCCTCAAACCGCGTGACCGCGAAGGGCAGGTCGCGCGCGAAGCCGTGGATCGGTAGCGTCCGCACGGTGCCACTGGCGTCTTTCCATGCGCCGGGCACGCTGTCGACGAAGTGCCTGGCAATGAAGGGGAACAGTATCGGGTTGCCGCCACGCACGCGGGCCAATTGGGACCAGTCGGCGTTCTCCGGCCAGTAAAGGATGTCCTCGCCGCGATGCACCCAGCGCACCAGGCGGGCGCCGAACTGCGGGGCGAGCAGCATGAAACTGGAATCGTCTCCGACCCGGATCAGTTCCTGGCCTTGGAAATGCATAGAATTGAGAGGCGGCATGCAAGTTGCGGCGGGAGTGGGCATCGCTGCATGATAGCCGTCAACGCGCCGTGCCGCGGCACCTCTCCGGTGCTCGGCTCCGCCCCCGGCGGGTGCAGGGGCGTCGGGCGTCCATCAGGCATGCGCCTTTCGCAGCGATCGGTGCGCCACATTCGGACCGGTTCTCGCCGCTTTCGGCGCTGCGTGGGCACGTGGCCGCTGGCGTGAATGTTGCGTCGCAGCGCAGAGCGTTTCCCTCAGCGAAAGGAGCTTGTCATGGCCGAGTCCCTCAGCAAGTCCACCGCGTCCGCTGGCGATGCCGCCACGGATGCCTCTCCCACGAAGTTCTCCCACGTGCGCCCGCAAGACACTGCCTTCGTCGACCAGGGTTTGCGCGATTTCTTCCTGTATCGCGACCTGGGCATTGCCGAGGCTACCGGCGGCAAGCTGCTGGTGCAACTGGTCAAGGCCAACCAGCCGCCCGTGCAAGGCACCGGCTGGCACCGGCACGAGGCGCAGTTCCATGTGGTACTGATGCTCAAGGGCTGGGCGCGCTTCATGTACGAGGACAAGGAGACACTGGTGGCGACTGGCGATTGCGTGCACCAGCGCCCCGGCATCACACATTTTCTGTTCGACTACTCGCCGGACATGGAGTACCTGGAGATCGTGGGGCCGGCGGATTTTGGCACCGTCGAGGTCGAGGGTCCGTGCGCGGTGCCGGCGGTGACGCCGTGGCCGGCGGACCAGACCGCTGCCTAGACACCTGGCTACCTGGCCGCGCCGCGCGGCCTTATGCGTCCAACCTCACGCGTTCATATAGACGGCGTTGCGCACTAGCGGATAGACCTGCGAATCCCAGCGCTTGCCGTTGAACACGCCGTAATGCCCCACACCGGTTTGCACGTGGTGCATGCGCATATAGGGCCGCAGGCTGCCGCACAGTTCCTGCGCGGCCATGGTCTGCCCGATGGCGCAGATATCGTCGCGCTCGCCCTCCACCGTGAGCAGCGCCGTGCGGTGGATCGCGTGCGGGTTCACGCGGCGACCGCCTACGTCCAGCAGGCCCTGCGCCAGCAGGAATTCCTGGAACACCATGCTCACGGTTTCGAGATAGAACTCCGCGCTCAGGTCCATGGTGGCGAAGTATTCCTCGTAGAACACCTGGATCGCATCCGCGCGATCATGCTGGCCGCTGGCACGCAGATCGTAGAGGTCGCGGAAAGCCTGCTGGTGGCGCTCGCTGTTCATGCTCATGAAGGCGATCAGCTGCATGAAGCCGGGGTAGACGCGGCGCATCGCGCCGGCAAAGCGAAGCGGCACGTAGCTGGTGAGCGAGCGCTCGAACCATTCGATGGGCTGGCTGGTGGCGAGCTCATTGACCTTGGTCGGGTTGATGCGCGCGTCGATGGGGCCGGCCATCAGGATCAGGCTCGGCGGCTGCGCCGGATCGTTATCCTCCGCCATCAACGCCACGGCGGCGAGCGCCGCCACGGTCGGCTGGCACACCGCCATCAGGTGCGTGCCGCCGCCCAGCACGCGCAGGAAATCGATCAGATGGTAGACGTACTCGTCAAAGCCAAAGCGGCCGTGCGCCAGCGAGATGTCGCGCGGGTTGTGCCAGTCGGTGATGTAGACATCATGATCGCGCAGCATGGTCTGCACGGTGCCGCGCAGCAACGTGGCAAAGTGGCCCGACATCGGCGCCACCAGCAGCACGCGCGGGTGGCCGGAGACACCGTGCTTGCGAAAGTGCAACAGCGAGCAGAACGGCGTGCTCGCGGTCACTTCCTCCGTAACCTGTACCGGTGTGCCGTTCACCATGACGCTGTCGATGGCGAACGGCGGGCGATGGTGCGTCAGGCGGCTTAGTGCGAGCACCTCGCAGGCCGCACGCGTGGCAAGCATCGGCTCGCATCCTGCCAGGCGCGGATTTTCTGCAAGCGTGTTCGACACCATGTCGGCCAGGCTGCAGGCGGGCTGCATGAGATCCGCATAAGTCTGGTACACCTGATACAGCATGGCTCGCCCCCTTTTATGCGTTGACCTCATCAGCCGCAATATGCGTGCCACGGCGAATCGCGTTGGCATGAGGCTTGCGGGCCTGCCCGTATGGCGGAACGGGGTGACCTGTTCTGGTTCGTATGCGGCGCAAACGCCGCGCGCGAACTGCGCACGCGGATCTTCGCCAGTACATCTGCCTCATGCTGGTGCTGCGCGGCGCACCGTGCCGGTGCCGCCGTGGCCGCAGGATTTTTAGCCGCGAAACGGCGCGCCTGATGCAGGCTTTTTTCGGCTGCGGCGCAGGCCTCTGCGCCACATCAAGGCAAGAGCAAGGTAAGCGCAATCAGAAACTATGTCCCCGCCATGATGTAGTACAAATTCATAGTAGAAGCAGCGAACACAAAGCACACAACGCATAGCGCGACACTGCAGCGAGAGACACGGGCGCACCGTCTGCTGGCACACAGACGACGGGGTTCGCCCGCCGTGCAACGGCTTTTCCAGGTGGCAAGGAGGCGGGATGGCAAGGACGACACTCACCATCAGCAGTAAAACGTATTCATCGTGGTCTCTGCGCGGCTGGCTGCTGGTGCGCTTCGCGGGACTGGAATTCGAGGAGGTGCTGGTGCCCCCCGATGACGCCGCGGCGCGCGCGGAAATCCTGCTGCTGTCGCCCTCGATTCTCGTTCCCCGCCTGCTGCACCAGGGCGTGACCGTGTGGGACACGCTGGCTATCGCCGAGTATCTCAACGAGGTCCGCCCGAAGGCCGGCCTGTTGCCCGATGACCGTGCCGCACGCGCGCATTGCCGCGCCATCTGCGGCGAGATGCATTCGGGCTTTGCTGCCATGCGCGCGGCGTTGCCCATGAACTTGAAGGGGCACTTTCCTGGCTTCAAGGTGTGGTCGCGCGCGCAGGCCGATATCGATCGCATCGCGCAGATCTGGACCGAGTGCCTGACGCAATACGGCGGCCCCTATCTGTTTGGCGAAACGCGCACCATGGCCGATGCGATGTACGCGCCGGTGGTGACGCGCTTCGTGACCTACGGCGTGATGCTGGATCCGGCGCCGGTGGAGTACTGCAAGCAGATCCTGGCCATGCCGGAGTTGCAGGAATGGATCGCCGCGGCGAAGAAGGAACCCGACGAAATCAGCGAACTCGAAGTGGAGTTCTGACCTTCTTGCCAGGAGAAAGAAGAGGGCGCGCCGCGGCGTTCAAGGTTGCGGTGCGCACTTTCTCCTTTCACACCGCCGCGGACTCGCTGGCGCGCGCCGCGATAAATCGCTCGGCGTAGGCGAAATACCAGTCCAGCGCTTCCGGGTTGGCCATGGCGTCGCGGTTGGCGATCTTGTCGGGCGCGTGGCCCAGCAGCAGCTTCTTGATGGGCACTTCCATCTTCTTGCCCGACAGCGTGCGCGGCACGCCGGGCACCTGCAGGATCTCGTTGGGCACATGGCGTGAAGACAGCGCGCTGCGGATGCGTGCGCGCATGGTGTCGCGCAATGCATCGTCCAGCACCATGCCCTCGCGCAGCACCACGAACAGCGGCATATACGAGTCGCGTCCCAGGTATTCGAGGTCCACCACCATGCTGTCGAGCACTTCCGGCAGGTCCTCCACCACGCGGTACAGCTCGCTGGTGCCCATGCGGATGCCGTGCCGGTTGATGGTCGCGTCCGAGCGGCCGTAGATGATGGCGCCGCCGTGCGCGGTGATCTTGATCCAGTCGCCGTGGCGCCACACGCCGGAATAGGTATCGAAGTAGCTGTCGCGGTAACGCTGCCCGTTCGTGTCGCCCCATAGGAACAGCGGCATCGACGGCATCGGCGCCGTGCAGACCAGCTCGCCCACCTCACCCACCAGCGCATTGCCCGCTTCGTCGAAGGCTTCGACTTTCGCACCCAGGCAGCGGCACTGCATCTCGCCCGAGTAGACCGGCAGGATCGGGCAGCCTGCCACGAACGAGCCGGCGAAGTCGGTGCCGCCGCTCATCGGCGCAAGCCAGATGTCCGCGCCCACGTGGCGGTAGATCCAGTCATAGGCCTCGGCTGGCAGCGGCGAGCCGGTCGAGCCGAGCGCGCGCAGCCGGGAAAGGTCGGCCACGCGCGCGGGCTCGATCCCGGCCTTCATGCCGGCCGTGAAGAACGCCGCGCCAGCGCCAAAGGCGGTGACGCGCGCGGCATCCACGAAGCGCCACAGCACGCCGGCGTCTGGCCAGGCTGGATTGCCGTCGTAGAGCGCGATGGTGCTGCCCAGCAGCAGCCCCGCGATCTGCGCGTTCCACATGATCCAGCCGCTGCTGCTGTACCAGTGGAAGACGTCGTCCGGCCCGAGGTTGTTGTGAAACGCCATCAGCTTGAGCTGCTCGATGACGATGCCGCCGTGGCCGTGCACGATGGGCTTAGGCATGCCGGTGGTGCCGGAGGAGTAGACGATCCACAGCGGGTGGTCGAATGGCACGGATTCAATCGCCAGCGGTACGCGATGCGCCAGCACCGCCTGCCAGGCATGGCGGCGTACGTTGGCGGGAAGCGGGATGGCGTTGGGGGCGGCATGTGCATCAGTGTGCTCGCCCGGCACCAGTAGCAGGTCGGTGAGCGAGGGCAGGGCGGCGGCCAGGTCCGCCAGCACTGGCGCCCGATCGTAGGCCTTGCCGCCATAGCGGTAGCCATCGACGGCGATCAGCACCTTGGGTTCGATCTGGCGGAAACGGTCGCTCACCGCCACCTGGCCCATGTCGGGCGCGCAGCCCGACCAGATTGCGCCAAGGCTGGCGGTGGCCAGGAAGGCGACGACCGTGGCGGGGATGTTCGGCAGGTAGCCTGCCACGCGATCGCCGCGCGCCACGCCCATGCCGCGTAAGGCATGGGCCAGCGAGGCAACCTGCTGCTCCAGCACATCCCAGCTCAGGTCGGTGACCGCGATGGATTCGCCGGCGTAGCGGATGGCCGTGCGCTGGCGCGCGGCGCCGCTGCCGGCATGGCGGAACACTTGCTGCACGTAGTTCAGGCTGGCGCCTTCGAACCAGCGCGCGCCGGGCATCTGCGCGCTGCCGAGCACGCGCTCGGCAGGGCTATCGAAGCGCAGGTCGAAATAGGCGCGGATGGCGTCCCAGAAGGCTTCCAGGTCGGTCACCGACCATTGCCACAGCGCGGCGTAGTCGGCAAAGGCGAGGCCACGCTCGCTCTCCAGCCAGCGCATGAAGTGCGCAATGCGGCTGCCGTCGCGGAACGCCTGTGACGGCGTCCATCTCAGTTGCCCTTCTTCAAGGGTAGTCATGTCTCCTCCTCGGGTCCGTCTCGCGCGGACGTGCGGACGGGTTGCGATGCGGTCTTGGTGTGATCTTACATGCTGGCCGCCATCACGCTTTGGCGCGGGCTTCGAACAAGGCGTCCCACATGCCGTCGACCCGGGCTTTGACCGCGGCATCCATCTGGATCGGACGACCCCATTCGCGGGTGGTCTCGCCGGGCCATTTGTCGGTGGCATCGATGCCCATCTTCGAGCCCAGCCCCGACACCGGCGAGGCAAAGTCGAGGTAGTCGATCGGCGTGTTTTCCACCAGCACGGTGTCGCGCGCGGGATCGACGCGGGTGGTGATGGCCCAGATCACTTCCTTCCAGTCGCGCACGTCGACATCGTCGTCCACCACCACGATGAACTTCGTATACATGAACTGGCGCAGGAAGCTCCAGACGCCGAACATCACGCGCTTGGCGTGGCCGGCGTACTGCTTCTTCATGCGCACCACGGCCATGCGGTAGCTGCAGCCCTCCGGCGGCAGATAGAAGTCGGTGATCTCCGGGAACTGCTTTTGCAGCAGCGGCACGAACACTTCATTGAGCGCCACGCCAAGCACCGCAGGTTCATCGGGCGGCTTGCCGGTATAGGTGGAGTGGTAGATCGGATCGCGCCGCATGGTGATGCGGTCGATGGTGAAGACGGGGAACCAGTCCTGCTCGTTGTAATAGCCGGTGTGGTCGCCGTACGGGCCTTCCAGCGCATGCTGGTAGCCGGACGGGTGATCCGGGTCGGGCTGGATGTGGCCTTCCAGCACGATCTCGGCCGAGGCCGGCACGCTCAGCTCGGACAGCGTCGGCGTGATGCAGCCGGCTAGCGCGGTGCGGCTGCCGCGCAGCAGGCCCGCGAACTGGTACTCCGACAAGGTGTCGGGCACCGGGGTGACGGCGCCGAGGATGGTGGCGGGGTCCGCGCCCAGCGCCACCGCGATCGGGAACGGCTTGCCGGGGTTGGCCAGCGCGTGCTCGCGGAAATCCAGCGCGCCGCCGCGATGCGCCAGCCAGCGCATGATGACCTGGTTGCGGCTGATCACCTGCTGGCGGTAGATGCCAAGGTTCTGGCGCTTCTTGTGCGGACCCTTGGTGATCACCAGGCCCCAGGTGATCAGCGGCGCCGCGTCTTCCGGCCAGCACGTCTGGATCGGCAGGCGCGCCAGGTCCACGTCGTTGCCTTCCCACAGCACCTCTTGGCAGGCTGGGCTGTTGACGCGCTTGGGCGCCATGTCCCACACCGATTTAACGAGGGTGAACAGCTTGCCGGCTTCGCGCAAGCCACGGGGCGGCTCAGGCTCTTTGAGCGCCGACAGAACGCGGCCGATGTCGCGCAGGTCGGTCAGGCTTTCCGCACCCATGCCGAGGGCTACTCTGCGTGTCGTGCCGAACAGATTGGCCAGTACGGGCACGCTATAAGTCTGACCAGGCCGATGGGGATCGCTCGGGTTTTCGAACACGACTGCCGGCCCGCCCGCTCTCAACAGCCTGTCGCAAATCTCGGTCATTTCGAGGTTGGGCGACACAGGCGCACCGATCCGTTTCAGTTCGCCAAGGCCTTCCAGTTGGCCCAGGAAATCGCGCAAGTCGTTGTATTTCATGATTTATTCGATTGAGGCGCAGGCACGTTAGCGCACCTGTCCATGCAAGGTGTGTGATGCAATACTCACATTAATATGATGGGGCACAAAAAAATCGTCCCAATTTGTATGTCCAAATTGTAAATTTTTTGACTCCGCCTCGGTCGGCAAGGAAGGCCTCCATGCTTTGCCAGTACTGAGTTTCACCCAATGGAGGGGGCACGGAAGTGCGTCAAAGACCCTTGTTACATATAACCAAAAGCTTTGTTTATTCGAAACGTTATTCTTGACGATGTATAAAAGGGTTCCTACAATCCGGTTCTGCTCGTTGGAGTGTTGCGGTGCAGCACATTTTCTTCTGCCCTGTCAAGGGGATTAGTGGGGAATTATCCATATCTGATCATATGAGCGGATGCGTCTGAGCAGGACGGATTCGATCGATCGCCCCGGCCGTGGCCGGGTGCTTTGAGTAGTTCGCGGCAGGGCAGGCTCCCCCAAGAGCCTACCCTGTTTCTCGTTGGGCGCATGGGGAGCGCCCACCAACAGGTGCTGGACGTCTTTGCTGGGCGGCGCGGCATCCTTACTTGAATACGCGGTCAACGGGCGTGCGGCGCAGCAGCGTGGCACGAAGCGGACAGCGGATGGAGGTAAGTATGAGTGGTTGGAAAACCCTTCATCTTCCCGGAGTCGGGCGGGCATTGCAGGTCCGTTTCAGACACCCGGTACCCGGAGTGAGTCGGGCATTGCAGGTCCGCCTTGCACATCCGGTCGCTGGCCGCGCTTTACGCAGTGGCCGCGCAACGTTGAAATATGCCCTGAACAGTCTCGGGGTTGTGTCTGTAGTCGCCGCGGTATCGCTATCTGTCAGCCAGGAATGGCGTACGGCCCTGGCCGGTGCGCTGGCTGGCGAGGAAGCGCCTGCGGTATTGATGGAAGCGGCGGTGCCAGCCTCCACGGCCGATGTGGCCGCGGCCAAGCTGGGCCTGACGATGGCGCAGTCCAAGCCGGCAGGATTGCCGACCGTGTCCGGTACGGACGACTGGGGCCAGCAGCCCGCCGGCAAGGTGCCCTCCGTGGCTCACCTGGCCGCGCAGATCCCGGCACAGCGCGTGGCGCTGGATGCACGTAACCCGGCCACGCTGGGCAGCGCGCGTGAGCAGGCCGTGGTGGCTGAGTACATCGCGCGCAAGTATCGCGTGGCGGCGCAGGCCACCGCGCAACTGGTGAAGGCCGCATACCTGACGGGGCGCGAGGTCGGCATCGATCCGCTGCTGATCCTGGGCGTGATCGCGATCGAGTCCAGCTTCAATCCGTACGCGGAGAGCGGCGTGGGCGCGCAGGGCCTGATGCAGGTGATGACCAAGGTCCATCAGGACAAGTACGAGGCCGTGGGCGGCGTGGCAGCCGCGCTGAACCCGTACGCCAACATCAAGATCGGTGCGCTGGTGCTCAAGGACTGCATCGCCCGCGCCGGTTCGCTGGAAGGCGGCCTGAAGTATTACGTGGGTGCGGCGACCACCAACACCGATGGCGGATATGGCGCGAAGGTGTTGGCAGAGCGTGCCCGCCTGCGCCAACTGCCTGGCGTGCGCAGCGTCGCGGCTGAGCCGGTGTCGGCCAAGCCGGAAGTGGCGGCGGATGCCAAGGCACAGGCCGAGCATCGTCACGGCACGGCCGGCGACAAGCTGGAAGCGGCAGGCAACGTCCCGAAAAGCGCCTGATCGCGGGATCCTCGTATCTCGGGCAGCGCAGAAAAAAAGCACCCTCCGGGGTGCTTTTTTTCGTTGCCTGACGGCTCTGGCTGGCGTTCAGGCGAAGAACTTGCCCAGGCGCGCCATGGCTTCCTCGATGTTTTCCATCGAGGTTGCGTAGGAGATCCGGATGTAGTCGCTCGCCGTGTATGGACCGAAGTCCTGGCCCGGCACCAGCACCACGCCGGCATCGTGCAGCATGGCCTGGGTCAAGGCATCGGCATCGCCGGCGGACGGGTGGTTGACGCCACGGCAGTCCGCATACACATAGAAGGCGCCATCCGGCTTGACCGGCACCCGCAGGCCCAGCGACTCCAGCGCCGGCACGATGGCATCGCGGCGACGGTGGAATTCCGCCTTGCGCGCGTCGTAGATCGCCAGCGCCTCGGGGGAGAAGCAGGCCAGCGCGGCGTGCTGGGCGACGGCTGACGCGCAGATGAACAGGTTCTGCGCCACTTTCTCGAAGGCGCCTACCAGTTCGTCCGGGACCACGAGCCAGCCCAGGCGCCAGCCGGTCATATTGAAGTACTTGGAGAAGCTGTTGACGGTGATCACGTCGTCGTCGAGGCTCAGCGCCGATACCGGCGGTGCATCGTACGACAGCCCCTGGTAGATCTCGTCGACGATGGCAAAGCCCTGGCGGGCCCGCACGGCCTTCAGGATGCGCGCCAGTTCGTCCGGCAGGATTGAGGTGCCGGTAGGGTTGGAGGGCGACGCCAGCAGCACGCCGCGGGTCTGCTCGCCCCAATGTGTCTCCACCTGCTCCGCCGTGAGCTGGAAGCGCTGGGCCGGGCCGCTCGGGATCATCTTCGCGCGGCCGTCGAAGGCGGCAACAAAATGCCGGTTGCAGGGGTAGCTGGGGTCAGGCATCAGCACCTCCGCGCCAATCTCCACCAGCACGGCGCAGGCCAGCAGCAACGCGGCCGAGGCGCCGGCGGTCACCACCACGCGGCGCGCAGGGATGTTGATCCCGTACATGGTCTTGTAATAGCCGGCGATGGCCTCGCGCAGCGGCGCGATGCCCAGCGCGCTGGTGTACTGGGTGACGCCGCGGCGCATGGCGGCCTCGGCGGCCCGCACCACGGGTTCGGCGGCGGTGAAATCGGGCTCGCCGATCCCCATGTGGATGATGTGGCGCCCGGCACGCTCGAGTTCGGCGGCCTGCTTGGCCAGCTCCATCACGTGGAAGGCATCGATATTGGCAAGACGGGAGGCAGTGGCGAGGCGCTGCAGATCCATGGCGGGATAGGCTTGGTGGGCCTGATAGGCGGGTTGATGGGGGTTAGGCTGCAGTTAAGCTGCCGTTAGTCGGGTGTTGGCCGCGGTAGAAGTAAAAACACCCGCCGGAGCGGGTGTCGGTACGGCAAGCATGGCACCGTGAACGGCGCCGGTTGCCGTCGTTCAGCGTCGGGCGGCCAGTTCCGGCGCGCGCACCTTGGCGGCCAGCTTGTCCAGCACGCCATTGACGTACTTGTAGCCTTCGACGCCGCCAAAGGTCTTGGTCAGTTCCACGGCTTCGTTGATGACAACCTTGTACGGGATGTCCACGCAGTGGATCAGCTCGTAGCTGCCGATCAGCAGGGCCGCGCGCTCGACCGGCGACAACTCGCTCACCGGGCGGTCCAGGAACGGTTCGAAGGCGCCCGTCAGCCGGGTTTCTTCGCGGATCGCGCCATTGAGCAGTGCATCGAAGTGCTCGCGGTCAGCCTTGTTGAAGCCTTGGGCGTCGTGCAGGTGGGCCTGGATCGCATCGGTATCGTTGCGGTTCAGCAGCCACTGGTACAGGCCCTGCAGCGCGAGTTCGCGCGAGCGGCGGCGCGCGCTCTTGGGCGCTGCCTTGGGCTCGGCCTTGGCGACGGGCTTGGCGCTGGCGTCGTCCGCCGGCTTGCCGGCGGGGTTGCTGCTCTCGGGCGCGTCACTCATCGTCGTCCTCGTCTTCATCCGCTTCCTGGCTGCGCAGCGAATCCAGCGCGGAGACCAGGTTGGCCATTTCCACCGCGGCGCGAGCGCAGTCGCGGCCCTTCTCGCGGGTACGGGCATGGGCCTGGGCGTCGGTGTCGACGGTCAGGATGCCGTTGGCGATGGGCACATTGAAGTCCAGGCCGACGCGGCTGATGCCGGCGCCCGATTCATTCGACACCAGCTCGAAGTGATAGGTCTCGCCACGCACGACCGCGCCTAGCGCGACCAGCGCATCGAACTGGCCGCTTTCAGCCATCTTTTGCAATGCCAGCGGGATTTCGAGTGCGCCCGGCACGGTCACCACCAGGGTGTCCTCGCCTTCGATGCCCAGCTTTTCCAGTTCGGCGACGCAGGCTTCGAGCAGTTCGGCGCAAACCGGTTCATTGAAGCGCGCTTGCACGATGCCGATGCGCAGGCCTTCACCTTCGAGGTTGCTGGGGTAGAAACCGTGATCCATCTTATCTTCTCCTGGGTTCGGGGTGGCGGCCCGCGATAGGCTCGCGGCCGCCGTGTATCCGGTAGTTCAGTTAGCCTGGCCGCCGCTCATGGGCTGGTAGCCAGTCACTTCAAGGTCATAGCCGGTCATGCTCGGCATTTTCAGCGGAGATGCCAGCACGCGCATCTTGCCCACGCCGAGATCCTTGAGGATCTGGGCGCCGGTGCCGTAGGTGCGCAGGTCCGGCTTCACGCGCGGGCGGTTTTGCGGCGCGTCGAGCGCCGAGAACTGCGTGAACAATTGTTCGGCCGTGTCGCCGCAGTTCAGCAGCACCATCACGCCATGTTCGGACTGCGCAATAGCCTCGAGCGCGGCGGGCACGCTCCACGAGTGCGTGGTACGCGACACTTCCAGCAGGTCCAGCGTGGAAAGCGGCTCGTGCACGCGCACCAGCGTTTCGTGATCAGCCTGCGGGTTGCCCTTGACCAGCGCCAGGTGGGCGCGGCCGCTCGGCTTGTCACGATAGATGATGCTGTGGAACGTGCCATATGGCGTTTGCATGGTGCGCTCGCCGGCGCGCTCGATGATGCTCTCGGTGCGGCTGCGGTAGTGGATCAGGTCGGCAATGGTGCCGATCTTGATGTGATGCTCTTGTGCGAACTCGATCAGGTCCGGCAGGCGCGCCATGGTGCCGTCGTCCTTCATGATCTCGCAGATCACCGCAGCCGGCGTCAGGCCGGCCAGGGCGCCCAGGTCGCACCCGGCTTCGGTATGGCCGGCGCGGATCAGCACGCCACCGGGCTGCGCAGTCAACGGGAAGATATGGCCGGGCTGGACCAGGTCGGCGGCACGGGCATCCTTGGCCACCGCGGCTTGCACGGTACGGGCCCGGTCGGCCGCCGAGATGCCGGTCGTGACGCCTTCGGCTGCCTCGATCGACACCGTGAAGTTGGTGCCGTGCACCGTGCCGTTGCGGCTCACCATGGGTTGCAGCTCGAGCTGGCGGCAGCGTTCGGCGGTCAACGTCAGGCAGATGAGGCCCCGGCCGTACTTGGCCATGAAGTTGATCGCCTCCGGTGTGACGAAATCGGCAGCCAGGACCAGGTCACCCTCGTTCTCGCGGTCTTCCTCGTCAACCAGGATGACCATGCGGCCGGCACGGATTTCGGCAATGATTTCTTCTGTACGGGCGATTGTCATAGCTTGCAGGCTGGGAAGCTGGCTGAAGTTTGGGCTGGAATTCTGGCTGAATTTCGGGCGGGATGGCTTGCTGGCCGGCTGCCGCTTCAGGGTATACCGGCTGGCCGCGGCAGCGGTCTGGCCCAATATTGTACGTCAACCAGGCGCCGCAGGGCGCGCGGCGCCCGTAGGGCCAATGCAGATGGCCCTGCGGGCGGCGGCGGCCGGTGGAAAGTCAGATGGCCTTGGCAGGCCGCGTGGGTGCCGAAAAGGCGTGGGTCAGGCGGGTTTTGGCGCGCTCAGCATCCGCTCCACATAGCGAGCGATCAGGTCGATCTCCAGGTTCACGCGCGCGCCGGGCTTCAGGTCCTGCAGCGTGGTGACCTCGATCGTGTGGGGGATCAGGTTGATCGAGAACGTGCAGCCGTCTTCGTCGTCGATGACCTTGTTGACCGTCAGCGACACGCCGTTGACCACCACCGACCCCTTGTAGGCCAGGTAGCGTCCCAGCTCGCGCGGGGCGCGCACGCGCAGTTCATGCGACTCGCCGACCGGCGCGAAGTGGGTGACTTCGCCAAGCCCGTCGACATGGCCCGAGACCAGGTGGCCGCCGAGGCGGTCGGCCAGGGTCAGCGCCTTCTCCAGGTTGACCCGGCCGGGCTTGTCCAGGCCAGCGGTCTTGTCGAGCGATTCGCGGGAGACATCGACGTCGAAGGCGTCGCCGTCCAGCGCGATGACCGTCATGCAGGCCCCCTGGATGGCGATGCTGTCGCCAAGGATGACATCGGACAGGTCCAGCCCGTTGGCACGGATGCGCAGGCGCACACCGGCATCGGCTGCGGCTTCGCTGCTGCCCAGCGGGGATACGGTTTCGATGCGGCCGACGGCCGCGACAATGCCAGTGAACATGATCGATGCTTGATGCAATGGGAAAACACGCATGCTAGCAGGTGCGCAGCGGATTCGTTTTGCTCGCGGCTTGCCGGCAGGCGATCAGACGTGATCGGCGCGGCGCGCGATCAAGCGCAGGTCTTCGCCGATCATGCGCACGTCGTGCCAGCGGAAGGCTGCGGCGTCCTGCAGCCGCGCCAGGGGCGGCAACTGGAACATGCCTTGCGCGTCGCCCAGCAGCTTGGGCGCGAGGTAGATCAGCAACTCGTCTGCGCAATGCTCGCGGATCAGCGATCCGTTGAGCTTGAAACCGGCTTCCACGTGCAGCTCGTTGATGCCGCGCCGGCCGAGTTCTTCCAGCATGTGGCGCAATTCCACCTTGCCGTGGGGATTGGGCAGCACCACCACTTCCGCGCCGCGGGCTTCCAGGGCGCGACGGCGCGCGCCATCGTCAAAGGCGCAGAACACCAGCACGGGCTTGGCAAAGTCGCCGGTGTCCGGCGTCAGCAGGCGCGCGTCCAGGGGAATTTCCAGTCGGGAATCCACCACCACGCGCTGAGGCTGGCGCGGCGTGTCCACGGCACGCACATTGAGCTGCGGGTTGTCGTCGCGCACGGTGCCGATCCCAGTCAGGATAGCGCTGGCGCGCGCACGCCAGGCGTGGCCGTCGTCGCGTGCCGCCTGGCCGGTAATCCACTGGCTGCTGCCATCGTGCAGCGCGGTGCCGCCGTCGAGCGAGGCGGCCACCTTGACACGCACCCAGGGCAGGCCACGCGTCATCCGGTTGACAAAGCCGATGTTGAGTTCGCGTGCTTCTTTTTCGAGCAGGCCGCAGCGTACGTCCACGCCGGCTTCGCGCAGCCGCTGCAAGCCACGGCCCGAAACAGTCGGGTTCGGGTCCTCCATGGCCGCCACCACGCGCGCGATGCCGGCGCGCACGAGCGCGTCCGCGCAGGGCGGCGTCCGGCCAAAATGGCTGCAGGGCTCGAGCGTGACAAAGGCCGTGGCGCCCTTGGGATCGTTCCCGCGCGCCGCGGCATCCTTGAGCGCCTGGATCTCGGCGTGATCCTGCCCGGCGGGTTGGGTGAATCCCTGGCCGATGATCTTGCCGTCCTTGGACAATACGCAGCCAACGCGCGGGTTGGGCGTGGTGGTGTACATGCCACGCTCGGCGAGCGCGAGAGCCTGTGCCATGGCTGCGTGGTCGGTATCGGAGAACATGAGGCCTGGTGCTTCCTGCCGCGCGGGCGGTGAGTTGGATATGGTTACAGTCATCAGGTGTCAGGGCGGCTCGGACTGTGCGAGGCCGTCGCAATCGGCATCCTGCCCCGGCGTGCACAAGCGGACGCGGCCGTGGGCGCCGAGCCTTAGCTGCCGCTGTTCGCCCCGGCAGGTCACGGTGAAGGTGGCGGCGAGAAACCCGCCTTGCTCTGAGCGAGAGTATCCCACAGCTGTCATGCGCAGCGTATGGCTGCCTTGCGCGGTCGAGCGCAGGGCGATGCGCAGGCAGGCCTCGCGCAGCTCGACGACAGCAAGCAAGCCGGCGTTGTCCTGGCCCGGCTCGTCTCCCGGCTCCAGTGCCAGCTGCCAGCCTTGGTCCAGCGACGAAGCACCCGGCAAGGGCCTCAGTACCACGTCGGATCGCCGGGCTACGGCGGCCGAGCGCGCCACCGCCAGCGAGCCGGCCAGGCGGTCTGCCGCCAGCATCACCTGCTGGCGCGCCTGCAAGCGCTGCCAGGACGGCAAAGCCAGCGCCGCCAGGATGGCCAGCACAGCCACGCAGGTGAGGAGTTCGGCAAGCGTTGCGCCGCGACGCGAATGCCGGTGCCAATTCCGGTGCCAGATCCGACGCACGGCCGCCTCAGCACGCCTGGGGCAGCGGCACCGGCTCCGTGGCAAAGGCCGGCTGGGCAAGCCACTCGCCGGTGCTGCGCAGAATCAGCGTGCCGCATGACGCATCCGGCGTCTGCGGCACGGCGCGCAGCTCCACGCAATGCGCGAGCCCGCTGCCCGGGCAGGCACTGGCATTGATCCAATGACGCGGGCGCGCTGCCTGGGCGGGCACCGACTGCGGCCACTTGCCGGCAGCCGTCGCGCCGCCCGGCTGGGCGGCGAAGGTCATGGTGGCGAGCGCGTGGCGCTCCAGGTCCAGCATCAAGCCGATCAGTGCGCTGCGCGCCTCGGCGCGCCTGCCGCGTTCCATATGCTGGTGCCAGGCAGGCATCACCATTGCCATAAGGATTGCGGAGACAGTCAGCGTGATCAGCAACTCGAGCAGGGTGAAGCCGATTGGGCGGTGGCAAGGTGTCATGCAGGGAGCTCCGGGAAGCGGTGGCGCGGTTGGCGGTGGATTGGTCTGGAAGACGTATCTAGGCCTCACGGCGACCCGGAGCGGATCAGCTCGCGCCAGCTGAGGCGGCCGGTGCGGCGGCTGGCGACGCTGCGGTTGAGTGGCACGGCGCGTCCTTCCTCCAGGGACCAGAGCGTCAGGGTCACGTCCTCACGCGAAGTAATGCCCGGTAGCGGTGCAAGTTTGGGCGGTAGTGCCGCGCGTTCGAGAATGACGGTCGCCTCGGCGCTGGCCCCGAACCCGGTTGCTACGTGAGTGGGAAGCCCGCCAGCCTGCGCGCTGGCAGTGGATTCGCCGCTCAGCGCGTGGATCAGGTACGCGCGCTGGCGCGCGTCGGGCGTCCGAGTGACAAAGCCGAGGTAGCCCGGGTCGGCGGGGAGAAGCCGTTCCAGGCGCTCGCCGGGATTGGGAAGAGGCAAGTGCCAGCCAGCGGTGGATACTTGTCGGCCTTGAATATCCGGCGTGTGAGCCTGCCGGCGCAGCACCACGCCGCCTCCTTGAGGCTGGGCCACAATGCGTGCGCCGCTGCGACTTGGGCTACCTGCGTCTGCGAGGGCCGTGCCGTCGAATACCGCGCTGACATGGGTGCCGGTTCCGTAAACCACCAGGTGGCCGCCAGCGGCGCTGATCAGGGCAGGGGGCACGATTGCGCGCGGCGAAGGTGCTGGGTTGTCCATCCGGTAAATGCAGTCGACGCGCCGGCCGCTATCGCGCCATGGCATTGCACCGCGCAAGTCGAAGCGCCAGAGCCCGCCGAGGGCATCCACCGCGTACGCCGCCAGGGCCACGCCGGAAGTATCTGGCAGGATGCTCGCGGCAAGCAGCGCGGGGTTGGGTCCGGCGCTCCCGCAACCGCCGGCCGGCAGGAGCAGCCGGCGTATCGCGTGGCGTCCTTGCCACGGCGCGTGCGTGGGTTTGTCCAGGGGCAGGATGGCGATGCCGGCCTGTTGCCCCGGCGGATCGCGATGCGGCACGCCTCGGTGGGCTTGGCGACCGTGCGAGGCGCCCAGCGTCACCATGGCGTACCAGCGCGGGCCTTCAGGCGTGGACAGTGCCAATGCGCGGACGGGGCCCGACGGGGCCAGCGGCAGCGTGTCGGAAGCCCTGGCCTCCCAGAGCGGTCCCGCTGGTCGCTGCGTCGCCACATTCGTGATGTCGAGGGCGAAAACACCTGCCTGTGGATCGGCTGCGTTCGCCGGAAGGCCACACAGCAGCACGGTGCGCCAGCGGCCGGGTTCGAGCGAGACGTCGGCAGCCTCGGGGTGGGGGCAGGGTGTGGGGCCCTGTTTTGGCATTGGGCGCGGCTGGTAAGCGAGTACTTCGTCGCCGGACGTCGCATTGAACGCGCGCAGCCTGCCATCACGCATGCCTAGCCAGACCAGCTCGGCGCGCGCACCGTGCAGAGCAACGAACTCGGCGTGGCCCGGCCAGCCAGGCATCCACGTGGGAGGCGGCACCAGGACGGGCTGCATGCTGCCCGCGCCCTGTGCAGCGCCAGCGAGCAGCAGTCCGGCGGCGAGTGCGGTCAGCGAGTCGTGGAACCGGGCGGAACGCGTCATGGCTGGAACTCGCTTTGCAGCAAGCTGCGTACCGCCGCGTCGCGCGCAATGCCTAGCGCAGTAATGCGGAAACGCAGGCGCGGCCCCGTGCCTGAAGCGTAATCGGATCCCAGCCATTCGCCAGGAGGGCGCTCGTGCATCAACTCGACAACGTACCGCGGCATGGCGCTCGCCCCAACCGCTCCGGATGGCAAGGCCGGCAGGGTAACGCCGCTGAATGAGCCCATCGCGATGCCGGTGGTCTCATCCGACCGGCGCGAATCGAGCCAATTCAACCATGGTGGCGGCATGCCCGGGGCGGGCCGGCAGAGTCCCCGCTGCGCGCCGGCGCCGCATTGGCCCGGCGGTGGCCACGCAGCAAGGCGGCTATGCACTCCGGACGCGCCGTTGCTGAGCGCCGCCATCAACTCCGCTTCCGCGTCGAGCAACGCCGTCTCCGCCGCGCGAAAGGCGACCTCCTGTTCGAGCTGGTAAGTGGCCACTTGCCTGCTGGCGAGCAGGAATTGAAGGCCAGCCAGGGTTGTGGCGGCCACAAGCAGAAGCATCGTGGCCGTCAGCAGGAGCGTGGTGCTCCCTCCGGCCCGGTTACCGCGCAGCAGGCAAGGCGCAACCGTCGCGCTCAGCATAGTGTCTGCCTGCAGGGCCAGGTATTGCGCGGGCGCACGGATGCCGAGAACACTCGTCGTATCAAGGCAGGCCGGTCGTGCGGCGAGAAGGCGAGGTCGTCGACATGGAGGCCGGTGCCGGCATGCGCGCCCGGTGGGAACAAGGTGAGTACGGCCGGCGCTGCCGGCAGCGCCAGTGGGCGCTCACCACGCAGTACTAGTGCCACCTGCACCACCAGTACCTCGCGCCAGGCCGCATCGCCCCTGGCGCGCAGTTCCTCGGCGCGCAGGAACGCGTCGGCCTTGCCATCGCCATCGGTATCGATGCCGTATCGCAACTGCATGGCCTCCACGCCGCGCACCAGGGCGCCCGAAGTCCAGCTTCCCTCCAGCACCCGCCCGTCGCGCCGGCTGGCATAGCGGCATAACAGTTGCGGCTCGCCATCCGCGCCGGTGGCGATATAGATCAGGCTCTCCCCCGCATAAGCGCGGGCTGCGCCACCAGCCGATCCGCCAACGCTCACCGCCGGCAATGCATACCCGCTGCAATCGATCATGGTCTGGTCCGGTAGCGTCGGATCCTGCACGCGCCCGCTGCCGCTGAATCGCACCAGCAGCGCATCGCTGCCATTGATGCCACGGCGAGTGCAGGTAGGCAGCGCGGCAATGCCCGGCTGGCCGCAATCGTCGCGCCCTGACAGCGCCGGTGGTGCATTGGCCGGCAAGGCCGCGCCGACCGGCTGCCAACCGCTATGCCGGACCAGGTGGGAGAGGATCGCGAGCGCCCGCTGGCCGCGTTCTTCCAGTAGCACGAGATCGACGGCGGTGCGGTAAGTGACCTGGACGGCATGGAACGCAGACACAGCCAGCGCGCTGACCAGCAGGCTGAGAGCCAGGCCGACCATCAGTTCGATCAACGAGAATCCTTGTGCGCGACGAGCCCTCATGGCCGGATCCAGAGAGCGATGATGCGCAGCGCGGACGCGTCCCGCACGCCGCCGGCAGGTCTCGACGAAGCCAAGGACAACGGCCCGACGACCGCCAGCCTTGATCCCGGCGAGCACCCGCCGCCCTCCGCCGAAGCAAGCGACTGGCACAGTTGGAGGTCATTAGGGCCAATGCCGCGCGCCTGAAGGGGAGACAGCGCGAGGCCCGGATCCCCCAATTCTGCCAATTCCGCGGCGGCCCGTGTAGCGTGGCCAAGAGCCTCATAGCCGCGCAGCGTGCCTAGTGCGAACGGCGCCAGCGCAGCAAGCGGCAGCAGGCCGACGCCGAGGACAGCGAGGGCGGTGAGGGATTCGACGAGGATGAAGCCGCCGCCGCGGCGATACAACGGGGGAAAGGCAGCTTGACGGATACGCGGTCTTGCTCGCACTTGCATGAAGGGCTCCCTTGGAAGGCGTTGTGCCCAAGAGTAGCCAGCATGCGCTCCGGAAAATGTTCCAGACTGTAGAGGTTGTGAGGCGGCTTGTTAATTCTGCGTGCCCGCAGCGCCAATGCGCGGAGCGGCGGCAATCCGATCCATCCGGTTGCCGCGCCAGATGGATCAGGGCGGTGCCAGCGCGCTCGCGGTGCAAGTGGTATCCCGCAACGGGTCACAGACTCGTGATCTGCCGAGCGCATTGATCTCCACCACGCGCTGCAGGGTACCCAGCGTGAAAGTTGCGGTCGCCGTGAGTTGGGATCGTGTAGCCGCCGTGATCGAATAGCCGACCGGTGAAAAGGCGACATATCCCGTTGCATTGGGGTTGGTATTGAAGGTGATGGTGATATCGCTGGGGATCGGATCGTATTGCGAAATCAATGTGTCACTCGTCGTGAAAGCACCGTCAGGCGTGCTGTGTTCAGAGAATACCTGCCAGCCATTGTTCCACGCCGCACCGATGGGAGCGACGGTGACATAGCTGTTGGTTGCGGCTGCCCCGGAGCGCGCCTGCGCGATGGCGGAGGCGAAGCCGTCGGCAGCCGAAACGAGGCGCTGCCGTCGCAGGAAGTCGCTCATGTTGGGCGTTGCCATGGCAAGCAGAATAGCGGCAATCGTCATCGTGATCACCAACTCTATGAGCGTGAATCCGCTCGCACGGGGGGGCTGGATCCGGAGCTTTTGCATACTTGCTTACCAGCAGCCTGCGGTCGTAGCATACACGCCGCTGGTAAGCATGTTGTACTTCTCGCCAGTACTGCGATAGACCAGTGTGCCGCACGTTGAGTCCGGTTTGATCGGGCTGGCTTGCAGTTCCACACACTGTCCATTTGATGCACCACATTGGGCCGCCAGGATCTGGTAGCTGCCGGTGGTGGGAGAATCTCCAGACCAGGTCTTGTAGCCAGTCCAGAGGGTGGTTGTACCCGCGCCGTAGTAGCTGTTTACCTGCGAAAAATGCCGCTCAAAGAGTTGCATGTCTTCGAGCAAGGCGGCCTTAGCTTCAGCACGCTTGCCCTTCGTAACATAGCTCGAGTAATTCGGGTAGGCAATCGCGGAAAGAATGGCAATGATACTCACCGTGATCACGGCTTCAATCAGTGTGAAGCCGCGCTGGGATGTCCTATTGGCGCGTTGCATAGCGAATCCCTTTCGATCCTAGTTCAGCGTGAAATTTCGAATCTCGCGCCATCCGGCACGGGCCTTGCGCATATTTGAATTGGTCGAATTTCCGCTCTGGCCATTGGCTCCGACAGATGCTGTGCCGGATGCGCCAAATGAGATGACCTGGGTGGTCTTCGTTTCGACGATGCCGCCGACCGCGCTGCGATTCGCGTTCGCGACGTTAATGACGATCACCGACGGCGCACCGAGCAGGCCGATGCTGGACAGATAGCCCGAAACCCCGTTTCCCGGCATGCCGGTCAGTGCGCCCAGCGCGTAGCTCCTGCTGCCACCGCTGGTGCCGCATGAATCCGTGCCGGTGTAGAGGGAGTTGAAGTACACGATCCCGTCCTGCGCAACCACGGAAGTGACTTGCCTCTCCGTCGAGTCAAGGAAGTCCAGAACCCAGCCAGGCTTGCGAGGCGCGGCATAGCCCGGAGCGTAAGACGAGGAATTGAAGGTGTACGACTTTCCGTCGGCAGCCGCCTGAATCGTTACTGCATTGAGCTTGCTGCGGTCGGGGACGTAGTTGGTGCCGCCGCCGTCGTAAATGCCATAGAACGAGTTGGTCTGGCTAACTGAGGAGGACGTGTCCGACAGTTCGTAATACTTGCCTGTGCCGAATAGCACCATGTACCCGCCGGGCGCGTAGACCACTTGCGGCTGAACCGTGATCGGCTGACGCCGCCCCTGTGAGTCGGTGGCGACAAACATCGGCTTACCGGGTGTTCCGCCGAAAGCCGGCAGGGCACCGGCGGTTGCATTGCCATTCCACGTGCTTGGGGTGCCAGCCACATTGAACTTCCACAAATTGCCCTGCAGATCTCCAGCGTAGAAGCTTGTGACACGGCCATTGGGGGCGCCAACGGAAGCCGGTGTGCTCAAGCCGTTCGCTGTAACGTAAGGCGGTACTGCCACGGGCGCGGGCGTGACTATCTTGAAGTAATTGCTGTTCAGGGTCCACGCGGTACCCGCTGTCTTGTCCAGTGAAAGCAAGAACAAGGCAGCTGGGGCATTGGCGTTCGAATAGCCGTCATTCTGGTTGGGATTCAGGCCATTGCCGACCACGACAAACCATTTGTAGACGGGGTTGCCGCTGGTATCCGTACCGGTTTGCAGCTTGGCGACGATCGGCGGGCCCATGACATTGCCCATGTCGGCGTCATCCTTGTCGGTGAACTCCCAGAGGACGTTGGCACCGCTAAAGGCTGTACCGCTCTTGCCGCCATCCGGATCGGTCACGTCCAGTGCGTAGATGCCTTGCGCGCCGCCACCGAACCCGCCAGCGAGTACGGATTTCCAGGCGCCGTTGACTTGTGCTTCTGTGACCAGGGGCGTGGCATCCACGTATGGGCGGTGCGAATAGCTCGGTGATGTGAGCTGCGGCAGCGCGCTGAATATGGCATTGGGCACGTAAGCAAGGACTTCGTCGCCAGTATTCGCATTGAAGCCGTGCAGCATGCCGTCGTTGGTTCCGACGTAAACCATCGGGGTGCGGCCGGTGTAGGTGGTCAGGAAGCTGCCGTAGCCACTATCGGTACGGGTTGCGGCAGGGTCACCCACAAAGACCGGGCCTGATCCGATGATGTCGCCGAATACCATCGTGCGGGCTCTGAACGGACCGCCACCGCCTTGCCCATTGCTTTCCTGTGTCCGGTCGCCACGAAGATAGTTGAGGCGATTTTGGCCGTTGCCATCATTCAAGCCAGAGTCAGGGTTGAGATTGAGTAGCGCCTGTTGCGCAGACGAGATGGCGTTCCCGGTGAACTGAAAGGGAACTCCCGCGCCGCTGGTCGAGTTGAGGGTGAAAATGGAGCGCGTACTCGGGCTCTTGCTGGCGAGCCGGTTCCCTGCCTCCCACGTTCTGGTCTGCGCGATCGTTACGGCCGTGCCGTCAGCGCTTTTGGAGATAGCATAGGCGCTCAACTGGCCGTTCCATTTCTGGTCGAATCCGGGCGTGTAGACAAAACCATTCTGCACGATGCGGTTGCTAGTGAGCGCGATGCCGGAGAGCGTGCCCGCGGAACTCGTGATCTGGACGAAGATCTTCTTGATGGCATCGATCATGGCCTGCGGCTGGCTTGCGAGGAACCAGTTCGATGGGACGTTCGATCCCGTGGGCGCAGCTTCCCACTCCGTGTTATTGGTAACGGTCGTTCCGCCCTGGCCGGCTGCCTTGAAGGGATTTCCGTCCCCGTTGCCACCGTCGATCTTATCATCCTTGAATCCGCCGTACTTTGCGGCGAGAAAGATCTGGCTCTGACGCTGGGTTGCGCCGACCGTTCCGTTTCCGGCTTCATTGACATCGATGCCAAACGTTGTGACGCGCGCAGAGGGCATGTCGGGGCGAAACGACGAGGTGTGCGCCCAGTAGGCGACCCCCGCAATGTAATAGGTTGACCAGTTAGAGGTCGGATGCAGGATGTCGCCCAGATTCGTGAACGAGGAGGGCAGGGGGGTGGCATTGCCCGCCGCTGGCGTGTTGGTTTCCAGTGCTCCGACCTTGTTGGTCCACGCTCGCACATCGAATCCGCTATAGCTGTCCACTGCCCGGGCAGGGTCGCCGTGCGAGGTGTCGACGTTGCCTGGAATGTAGTGATCCTCGTGGGTATTGATGTCGCCAATCGTCACGACGTAGTTGCGCTGGCAACTGTTGAGCATCGGGTCGGCATCCCAGGTCGTGTAGACGGGGAAGTTGTCTGCATAGGTCGTATTCGGAAGGCCGCTGATAGCTTGTGGGGTGGGGCCGTCCTTGTGGAACTGGAGGTAGCGGATGCTCTCGTAGAACAGTTCGCTGATCGGATCATACGTCTTGTAGTTGCCGAGCGGGTTATCTGTTGGGCCGCCAAGGTCGCCCATTGTCTTGCCACTGAGTTGCGTGCTCGTGCGGCCAAACTGATTGAGGTAGTTGATAACCCCGCTGATTCCTTCTGTGCGGTTGAGCGGGTTCCGATAGAACACGCCCGTTGCCGGATCCCATTCCTTTGCGGTATTTGCGATCGTTCTCAGGTTGGAGTCAACCGCAGTAGTGCCGACATACTTCATCGGGGCCCGCAGCACCCCACCATAGCGCTCGTTCGGTGTCTTGCTGGTGTCATTGGTGCCGTCGTTCAGATAGCCGAAAGCCGCAAAACGCACGCGATCGGCATTTCTTTGCATCTGGCCGACGGGCTTGTAGTTGCTGCCATAGTTGTAGCAGAGGTCGGTGCGCGTAGTTGCCTCGCCGCTATCGCAAACCTGAATCTGGACACGGAAGCTACGTCGTTCCGTCAGCTTGCTGTTCTTGTAAACGTCGGCATATTTTCCCGGGCTCCCGCAGTTGCCGCTGCTATCGTCCGCATCGGAGAAGAAGATGTGGTTGCCACACGAAGCAATATAAATCGTGCTGTACGAGAACGGCGTTACCGCACTCGGCGCGCTGCTGATGTTGCTGACGGCCGTGACGCTCTTGACCGGGAAGTAACTATTGCTGCGGAAAAAGTCCGATCGGAGCACGGCACGCTGCAAGACCGTCTGGGTCGTGGTGTCCACCACGCGGTCGCCGCCGGTCATCGCCATCCGCAGTTCGTCGATCGAGGACGACGCGGCCCAGTTCATGAAGTTTCCGCTAAATGCGCTGGAACATTCATGGCCTCCATTGCCGGAGGCGTTGCCGCTGCTTGCAAAATAGCCATTGGTGCTGTCGTATGTATAGCACTTGGCTGCATTGAAGTAACCGAGGTAAGTCGTATTGTAGTTATATGACGTGTCGACGTTCTTCGAATTCAAGGGGCCGCGGTAGGCAGTACCCGTAGTCGGGAACTCTACCGAGAGCGTCATCATCAGGTTGGGGTGAATGTTTTGCGATTGCCCGAATAGAGGGGTCTGCGCAATTGTCACGGTTGGCACGCTAGGCGTGCTTGCAGCCCAAAGTGCAGTAGCCCATAGCATCGCGCACAGAGGCAACAGGCGTCGGAGTGTATTCATGAATTCGTTCCCGATTCGATGCTGGCTGTTCTAGTTGTCCGTCTTGCGGTACAGCGACTGAACCATTGCCTGGGTGGCGTTGTTGGGGCCAAAGCCAACCGCTGTCACCCGATACATATAGCGCGTGTTGTCAACGGCGCCGCCAATGGATTGATCAGGAAGCAACTCGATGATGTAGCGAGGCTTCTGGCTTGGAGTCAGGCCCGTCCCGGTCGGGAATGTCCGGCCCGTAAAGGTACCGTAGGCCACCGTCTGCGGGTTGGTGGCAGAAGCGCTCCAGCTAACGGTGTTCCATATCTGTGCATTGATATTTGCCAATGTATTGCACAGGCCCTGGTAGGGAGCGGCTACCGTTGTCCCGATATTGCATCCACCGTCGACCGTGAAGCCCGTCGCCGCTGTCGGCTGGAAAATTACCGAGCGGCTCTTGGGGCCGGTTGTGTTCTGGATGTCCATTTCGGCATCGCGCAAGGCGGCCTCAGCTGCCTGGAACGCAATCTCGAAATCGCGTTGATTGCGGGTTGTGCGTTTTGAGTCCAGCGCCAATCTCGCGCCACCCAGTGCCAGCACGGATATGACGAGCAGCATGATCAGCGCGGTGACCAGGGCAAAGCCGCGGGCTGGATATTTCACTGCTGGAGGGTTCAGAGGCACGAAGGATCTCCCTGCATGCAACTCAGGTAGTTGCGCACTTGCACCGTTGCCGTGAACAGGCGGCGCGCGGACTGTGGGTTTTGAGTCGGCGTGAACGTGCCATCGGCGCCGTTGTATATAGGACCGAAGAGCTGGATCGTGGGCTGCCCGGAACTGTCTGCGCTTGCATTGTCGCCTCGCACGACCAAAGCCACCTTCAGCGCATAGACGCGTGCCCATTCGGCTGCGCCGACCTGGCTGGCGGGAACGAACTTGTCCGCCACTTCATCGTCATCTGTGGATATGCCGTAGAGCACCTGCAAGTTCTCTACGCCCGGGATAAGTTGCTGCGCGACAAAGGTAGACGTCTCCTTGCCGGATGCGCGCCGCCGGTATTTGCACATCAGATAGGGCAGGCCATCGGCGCCGTTCTGCACATAGAGAATCGAGAGTCCGCGTTGACTTGCCGCACTATCGATGCTGGACGGCGCGGCGACGGCTTGTCCGGAGCAATCCACCATGGATCCATCGCTCACGGTCGGGTCAGCCGCCGTCCCGACGCCGAAGAATCGAGTCAGCAACACGTCGCTGGCATTGACGGCGGCGCCAGCATCGCAACCCAGCGTCTCGTTGTCCGAGGGAGTTGAGCAGTTGTCCAGTCCCATCAGCATCTGCGAGCTGATCTGCATTGAGCCACCATCGCTGGCCGGAGGCGTGTAGGCAATCTGACGCAACATTCGTGAAACGACGCCGATCGCGAACTGACCGCGCTCCTCGAGGTTGGCGCTGTCATTGATGCTGCTATAGGTGCTGCGGGTCAGTAGGTAAAAGGAAGTTGATGCAACCAGCACCAGCATGCCAAGCGTCAGTGCAACCATCAGTTCGACCATGGAGAAGCCTGAGCTTCGCCGGCGACGACGGGGTGGTTGTCCGGAGCCGGCCATGAGCGTTCTCAATTGCTGACTCCCGGGTTGGCCACAATAACGATTTGTGGCGTTGCCGAGCCGTCGGCGGCTTGCGTGTCTGGCATGGTTGTACCGGTCGCGACATCTACCCCCGGCTTGTCGGCGAATCGAGATACCCAGCCCATCTTGATGACGATCGGGCTATCGCTGGCTTGGCCCGTGCCGCCGGCCGTGGCGTTGCACGCCCAGGTGTAGCCTGCGGAGGTGGAATAGTTGCTGGAGTCCCGGCAGATTACTGCACGCCCACCCGGCAGGGCCGTCTGGACGCGTCGCGTCCATTCGGCCAAATCGAACGTGACCATGTTGGCTGCGCAAACCGGGCTGCCGGACGTGCATGGAGTGGTAAAGAAATTGGCGCCCGTCGGCACCGCCGGGGCGCCGGTGCTCGTGTCGAAGAAGTAGCTGCTGTTACTGGCGAGCATTTGGGCGCTGTTAGCCCGCATGCGGTCTGCCATATCGCTGGCGAGCTGCAGCGCCAGCGTGTCATAGGACGCTTGTTGGGAGAATCGGAATGATTTGATAAGAAGATTTGCCACGCCGAGCACGCCGATGGCGAGCACGACGATTGCCACCAATGCTTCGAGCATGGTGAAGCCGGCCGTCCCCCGACAGCTTGACTGACCCATCTTGACCCTCGTCCGAAAAGACTACGTTCTTTTGGCTTTGTTCTATTTTTTGTAACTGCAACCCAGGTGGAAATATAGATATAGGAATTGCCACCTAGGACCCAGTTTGGGAGGAATTAAACAACGTCCACGTTACTTTTTCTACTGCTTCCGTGGGGTAGACGCCGAAAACTCATCCAGCATGTCGCGGAATTCCGACACATCCTCAAAACTCCGATACACCGAAGCAAACCGGATATAAGCAATTTTGTCCAACCGGCGCAGCTCGCGCATGACCAGTTCCCCGACCTGGCTGCTGGGGATTTCCTTCTCGCCGAGGGCGAGCAGTTTTTCTTCGATGCGGGTGATGGAGGCGTCGATGGCTTCGGCCGAGACCGGGCGCTTGCGCAGGGCGAGGCGCATCGAGTCTTTCAGCTTGTCGCGGGTATAGTCCGCGCGAGAGCCGTTTTTCTTGACGATGGCGGGGAAGAACAGCTCGATCCGCTCATAGGTGGTGAAGCGGCGGTCGCAGGATTCACAGCGGCGGCGGCGGCGCACCGTATCGCCTTCTTCCGACATGCGCGTGTCCAGGACCTGGGTGTTGGAGTGAGCGCAAAAAGGGCATTTCATGCCTGACCACCTCGAAGTATGAGCCGGGGCGCGTGCCGCGCAGGCAGCGTTTTGTCATTCTGTGTCGCGCCGGGCCGGGTTGGCAAGGCCCGCCGCAGGCGCGGCGTGCGCCGCGGCGGGGCTGCCGGCCACCCGCGGGGGGGCGGGTGGCGCTGGGCTTTAGCCGTAGACCGGGAAACGCTTGGTCAGGGCTGCCACTTGCTCGCGTACGCGAGCGATGTTGGCCAGGTCGTGCGGGTTTTCCAGCACGTCGGCGACGAGGTTGGCCACCAGGCGGGCTTCTTCTTCCTTGAAGCCGCGGGTGGTCATGGCCGGCGAGCCCAGGCGGATGCCCGAGGTGACGAACGGCTTTTCCGGGTCGTTGGGGATGGCGTTCTTGTTGACGGTGATGTGTGCTTCGCCCAGGACCTTTTCAGCTTCCTTGCCGGTGATCTGCATCGCGCGCAGGTCGACCAGCATGACGTGGCTTTCGGTGCGGCCGGAGACGATGCGCAGGCCGCGCTCGATCAGGGTTTCGGCCAGCACGCGGGCGTTCTTGACCACTTGCTGCTGGTAGGTCTTGAACTCGGGCGACAGGGCTTCCTTGAACGCGACTGCCTTGCCGGCGATCACGTGCATCAGGGGGCCGCCCTGGATGCCGGGGAAGATGGCCGAGTTGATGGCCTTCTCATGCTCGGCCTTCATCAGGATCACGCCACCGCGCGGGCCGCGCAGGCTCTTGTGGGTGGTGGTGGTGACGAAGTCGGCGTGCGGCACCGGGTTGGGGTACTCGCCGGCGGCGATCAGGCCGGCGTAGTGGGCCATGTCGACCATGAACAGGGCGCCGATGGACTTGGCTACCTTGGAGATGCGTTCGAAGTCGATGCGCAGGGCGAAGGCCGAGGCGCCGGCGATGATCAGCTTGGGCTTCTTTTCCTGCGCCAGCTTTTCCAGTGCGTCGTAGTCGATGTCTTCGTTGGCGTCCAGGCCGTAGCTGACCACGTTGAACCATTTGCCGCTCATGTTGAGCGCCATGCCGTGGGTCAGGTGGCCGCCTTCGGCCAGGCTCATGCCCATGATGGTGTCACCCGGCTTCAGGGCGGCGAAGAACACGCCCTGGTTGGCCTGCGAGCCGGAATTGGGCTGCACGTTGGCGGCTTCGGCGCCGAACAGTTGCTTGACGCGGTCGATGGCCAGCTGCTCCACGACGTCGACGTACTCGCAGCCACCGTAGTAGCGCTTGCCGGGATAGCCTTCGGCGTACTTGTTGGTCAGTTGCGAGCCTTGCGCGGCCATCACGGCCGGCGAGGTGTAGTTTTCCGAGGCGATCAGCTCGATGTGCTCTTCCTGGCGCTGGTCTTCCTTCTGGATGGCGGCAAAAAGCTCGGGGTCGATCTGGTCGATCGTATAGCGGCTGCGTTCGAACATGGCGAAAACTCGTCTGAAAAAAGGGGACTTCCGAATGGCTTCGGGGTAGGGCGCGCGGGGAAGGCACAGGCGACCGGCGCTGGACGCGTTAGCTATCCGGCGCAGGGCGCACCCTGCTTCCCATTCGCTGCCCAGGCGAGCGGCAGGCGCTTGAAACATCGCGCCAGAGAACTTTGCGCTTCCTCGTGGTAGTGCCCACTGACTTCGCCAGTCGCGCAAGATGGAATGGTTGGCGGCAGTTTAACGCGAGGCGCTGGCCCGCTGCAAGACGGTGCTGCGGGGCCAAAGACCGAAAGTCAATGCCTTGTCCGTCAGGTAATGTAATTGTTGTAATGTCGGACAAGGGTTTACACCGGGTCGGGCTGGCTGCCGTTACAATCGCGGCCATGAGCAACAATGTGTGGGCCTTGCGGGTGTACTGGGAAGACACCGACGCGGGCGGCGTAGTGTTCTACGCCAATTACCTCAAGTTCTTCGAGCGCGCCCGTACCGAGTGGCTGCGCTCGCTTGGCATCGAACAGCAAGCGCTGGCCGATGAGTCGGGCGTCGTCTTCATCGTCAGAAGCACGGCGGTGGACTACAATGCCCCCGCCCGTCTGGACGACTTGCTTGAGATCCGGACACAGATTGAACGGGTTGGCCCGGCGTCGGTCCAATTCGCCCAAGAAGCCTGGCGTGGTGAGCAATTGCTGGCTACTGGCGCCATCCGGGTTGGGTGTGTTGATCGTAGCACATTTCGCCCGACTCCCATTCCCGCTCCCGTCCTTGCAACCATCAAGACCGCTCGATGAATCCCGTGACCGTCACGCAAGACCTGTCGATCATTTCGCTGGTGCTGCACGCCAGTGTGCTGGCACAGGCCGTCATGGCCCTGCTGCTGGTGATGTCCCTGTTCTCGTGGACATATATCTTCCGCAAGCATTTCTCCCTGCGCGCCGCGCGGACCCAGACCGAGGGGTTCGAGCGCGACTTCTGGGCCGGCGGCGACCTGCAGGCCCTGTACCAGAGCGCAGCCAACAATCGTCACAACACAGGCGCGCTGGAACGGATCTTTGAGTCCGGCATGGGCGAGTACCTGAAGGCGCGCGAGCGCAACAATGACGCCGGCGCGCTGCTCGATGCCGCACGGCGTGCGATGCGCGCGGCCTATCAGCGTGAGATGGATGTGATGGAGTCGCATCTTCCGTTTCTGGCGTCGGTAGGTTCGGTCAGCCCGTACATCGGCTTGTTCGGCACCGTATGGGGGATCATGAACGCCTTCCGCGGCTTGTCAAATGTGCAGCAGGCAACGCTTGCGGCCGTGGCGCCCGGCATTGCGGAGGCGCTGGTCGCCACCGCTATCGGCCTGTTCGCGGCGATTCCGGCGGTCATTGCCTACAACCGCTACGCCACCGAAGTGGATCGCCTGGCCATCCGCTTCGAGAGCTTCATGGAAGAGTTCCTGAACATCCTGCAACGGCAGACCCGCTAAAGCGCCGAAGCCACCAACGTCTTCGGTCAAGGAGAACCAGCAATGGCAGCGATACAGCGCCGTGGCGGCTCGCGCCGCCGGGCCAGTGCCGACATCAACGTCGTGCCTTACATTGACGTGATGCTGGTGCTGCTCGTCATTTTCATGGTGGCGGCACCGATCGTGAATCCCGCCGTGGTTGACCTGCCCAGCGTGGCCAACGCCACCCAGCAGCAAAAGGCCCCCCCCATTGTCGTGACCGTGCATGAGGACGGCGCACTGACCGCGCGCGGCAAGGATAACGCCGGCAACAGCTTTGAGCGCAAGCTCGACAAGCAGGGCCTGATCGACTTCGTGCATCAGCGCCAGAACGAGAATCCCGATCAGCCGGTGGTGATCGCCGCCGACCGCTCGGTCAAGTACGAGGCCGTGCTGGACGTCATGTCAGTGCTCAAGGCCGACGGCGTGAAGCGCGTCGGCCTGATGGTCAAGCCCAAGTAAGCACCGCCCCACGCGATGAAAACCGCCGCCTATCCTTATCAGCCGGCCCCGGAGCGGGGAACCCTGCGTTCCTTCCTGCTCGCGGTTTTCATGCACCTGTTGCTGGGCATCGTGCTGTATTTCGGCGTGCACTGGCAGAGCAGCACCCCGGTGGGCGCCGAAGCCGAGCTCTGGGATGAGATCCCGGCCACTACCGCACCGCCGCCCCCGCCGCCTCCCGCACCGCTGCCCGTCGTGCAAGCCCGTCCCGCGCCTCCTGCGCCAGCGGTGAGGTCTCGTGCCGAAGAAGACGCCGAGATCGCCCTCCAGCAGCAAAAGCGCCGCCAGGCCGAGGCCGCCGCCCGCGAAGAGGCGCGCCAGCAGGCCGACCTGCGCGCGCGCCAGGAAGCCGAGCGGCAGGAAGCGGCCCGCAAGGAGGCGGCCCGCAAGGATGCGCAGCACAAGGAAGACCTGCGCCGCGAAGAGCAACGCCGCGAAGAACAGAAGAAGGACGAGCTGAAGAAAGAGGCCCAGCGCAAGGAAGACGCACGCAGGCAGGCCGCGCTGCAGGAGCAGCGCAAGGAGCAGGTTGAGCGCGAGCGCAAGGAAGCTGACGCCAAGGCCCGCGCCGAGGCTAAGAGCCGTGCCGAGGCTGACGCCAAGGCAAAGGCAGCCGCCGACGCCAAAGCCAAGGCTAACGCCGAGGCCAAGGCCGCCGCCAACGCGAAGGCCAAGGCCGATGCGGATGCCAAGGCCAAGCGCGACGCCGCTGCCAATGCCCAGCGCCACAGTGAACTGGCGCGGCTGCAGGCCATGGCCGGCGGCGGGGCGGCAGTCGGCGGCGCCGGCGGTGTCGGCAGCAGCGCCGGCAGCGGTGCCGGTTCGGGCGGCAAGGCCTCGCCTGGCTACCCGGATCGCGTGCGTCGCCGCGTCAAGCCGAATATCGTATTTACCGAAGACGTGCCTGGCAATCCGGCCGCGGTGGTGTCGGTTCAATTGGCGCCGGACGGCTCCTTGATGTCCGCGCGGCTATCCAAGTCCAGCGGCAATTCGGGCTGGGACAACGCCGTGCTGCGCGCCGTGGAGCGCTCTGATCCGCTGCCCCGCGACGAAAACGGCAAGGCGCCAGCCAGCTTCACGATCACCTTCAAGCCTAAGGATTAAGAGGGACGGCGATGGTGACGACATGGGAACATTCGAATTGCAACATATTGCAACCTACGTCGATGCACCGCAGTCCCAACGCTACGATGACAGGTTGCCTGACGCAGCCGGCAAATGTGCCCGGGGCACGCGATACGGGCATGCGACAAGCCTTCAGCATGCTTGCCCGTTCCACGGCTCCCGTTTGCCGGCCGCGCTCGATGAATATTGATCTCGATTGAGGAGCAGCATGCGAAAGCTTTGGGCCCCCCTTTGGCTGGCCGCGCAGCGGCACGGCACCCGCGCGCACGCCCTGTTTGCCGGGCTGGCCGTGGTGCTGGCTTGTTCGGCCGGCAGCGCACAGGCGCAATTGAACGTTGAAATCACCGGCGTCGGCGCCAGCCAGCTCCCCATCGCCACGGCCAACTTCCAGGGCGAAGCTCAGGCCCCGCAAAATCTCACCGCTATCATCCGCAGCGACCTGCAGCGCAGCGGCCGCTTCCGCAATGTCGACCCGGGCGGCGCCACGGTGGCGGAGTCTGCCAATGCCGATCTTGGCAGCTGGAAGGCGCGCGGCGCCGATGCCTTCGTGGCCGGCAGCGTCACACCCACCGGCAACGGCCAGTACGACGTGCGCTTTCGCCTCTACGACACCGTCAAGGGCACCAGCCTGGGTGGCCTGGCCTTCACTGTCAGCGCAAACCAGCTGCGCGTGACCGGCCACAAGATCGCCGACTACATCTACGAGAAGCTGCTGGGCGAGCGCGGCGTGTTTGCCACGCGGCTGTCCTATGTCTCGCGGGTGGGTGGGCGTTTCCAGCTGCTGATCTCGGACTCCGACGGCCAGAACTCTCAGGTGGCGCTGACCAGCAACGAGCCGATCATCTCGCCTTCGTGGTCGCCGGATGGCAGCAAGGTCGCTTACGTGTCCTTTGAAGCCAAGAAGCCCGTGGTCTACGTGCACGACCTGGCGACCGGCAAGCGCACACTGGTGTCGAACCAAAAGGGCAACAACAGCGCGCCTTCGTGGTCGCCTGACGGCCAACGCCTGGCGGTGGCGCTGTCGCGCGATGGCAATACCCAGATCTACCAGGTTGGCGCCGATGGCTCCGGGCTCAAGCGCCTCACCCGCAGCAGCGCCATCGATACCGAGCCGCAATACGCGCCGGATGGCCGCAGCATCTACTTCACCAGCGATCGCGGCGGTGCGCCGCAGATCTACCGCATGCCGGCCGGCGGCGAAGAAGGCGGCGCAGCCCAGCGCGTGACCTTCAAGGGCAGCTACAACGTGAGCCCGCGCATTTCCCCGGATGGCAAGCAGCTGGCCTACATCACCCGCAGCGGCGGCTTCAAGCTGCAGCTGATGGATCTCGGCAACGGCGATGTGACCTCGCTGACCGACACCGCCAACGACGAGGCTCCGAGCTTCGCCGCCAACGGCAAGTACATTCTTTATGCCACCCGGGTGGGAGGTCGCTCGGTGCTGGCGGCAGTGTCCACTGACGGGCGTACCCGGCAGGTTTTGTCGCTCCAGTCCGGCGAGGTTCGCGAGCCGTCCTGGGGACCATTCATGCAATAAACGAGGAGTTCCTAGCCATGACCAATATGATGACCAAAACCCTTGCCGTCGCCGCTCTGCTGGCCCTCGGCGCTTGCAGCTCCGGTGTCAAGCTGGACGACACCGCCAACGCCGGTGCCGGCAACAAGGGTACGCCTTCGACCGACGCCCGCGCCGTGGCGCCGGTGGACGTGTCGCGTGATCCGCTGAACGATCCGAACAGCCCGCTGGCCAAGCGCAGCGTGTACTTCGACTTCGACAGCTACAGCGTCAAGTCCGACTACCAGGGCATGCTGTCGGAGCACGCCAAGTACCTGGCCGCCAACAAGGGCCGCCGCATCCTGATTCAGGGCAACACCGACGATCGCGGCACTAGCGAATACAACCTGGCACTGGGCCAGAAGCGCGCCGAAGCCGTGCGCCGCTCGCTGTCCTCGCTGGGCGTGCCGGAAACCCAGATGGAAGCCGTCAGCCTGGGCAAGGAAAAGCCCAAGGCAACCGGCCACGACGAAGCCGCCTGGGCGGAAAACCGCCGCGCGGACATCACGTACTAATCTGCGGACAGCCATCTCATGAAAGCACGCGTCTCCAAGTTGGTATTGCTTACTGCGATGTCCTGCGCCAGCCTGCTGCCGTTGGCACAGGCGCGGGCCGGCGTGTTCGACGATGACGAGGCGCGCAAAGCCATCGTCAACATGCGGGACCAGTTCAACGGTTTCCAGGCGACGGCATCGCAGCGCATCGACCAGAACAGCCGCGCCCAGCTCGACATGCAGAACCAGCTCGAAGGTCTGCGCCAGGAAGTGGCGCGACTGCGCGGCCAGAACGAGATGCTGCAGAACGAGGTGACGACGCTGCAAAAGCAGCAGAAGGACTACTACGCGGACCTGGATGCGCGCCTGAAGAAATTCGAGCCGCAACAGGTCACCGTGGATGGCCGCGAAGGGCTGTCGCAACCTGGCGAGAAGACCGAATACGATGCCGCGCTCAAGCAGTTCCAGACCGGGGACTTCAAGGGCGCCGGCAACGTGTTCGCGGGCTTCATCAAGAAGTACCCGCAGAGCCCGTACGTGCCGCTGGCGCAGTTCTGGCTCGGCAACTCGCTGTACGCGCAGCGCGACTACCGCGGCTCGACCTCGGTGCTGCAGAACATGGTGCAGGCCTATCCGGATCACCCCAAGGTGCCGGATGCGCTGATCGCCATCGCCAACAACCAGATCGAATCGGGCCAGAAGCCCGCAGCCCGCAAGACCCTGGAGCAGGTGGTAGCCAAATACCCCGGCACCGAGGGCGCGCAGGCGGCGAGCAATCGCCTCAAGACGCTGAAGTAAGCGCCTGAGAGGGCGGGGCGCTGTTAAGCGGCCCAGGTAGCAGTCAGTACACTAAAGGCCCGCATCCGCGGGCCTTTAGTCTTGGGCGCGCTAAAATACCCGATTCGCCTCGAATTTTGCGTGGCGCCTCCAGGCGCCGCGCCGTGCCATCATGAAAAAACGCGCTATCGTCCTGCTTTCCGGCGGCCTGGACTCCGCCACCGTCCTTGCCATGGCCAATGCGCAGGGCTTCGAGACTTATGCATTGTCGATGCGCTACGGTCAGCGCCACTCCTCGGAACTGGAGGCTGCAAAGCGCGTGGCCGCAGCCCTGGGCGCGGTGCGCCATGAGATCATCGACCTGGACCTGCGACGCTTCGGCGGCTCCGCGTTGACCGACGATAGCCTTGAGGTGCCTACGGATGGCGCCGTCGGCGGCATTCCGGTGACCTACGTGCCGGCCCGCAATACCATCATGCTGTCGCTGGCCCTGGGCTGGGCCGAGGCCGTTGGCGGCCGTGACCTGTTCTTCGGTGCCAACGCGGTCGACTACTCTGGCTATCCGGATTGCCGGCCCGAGTACGTGTCTGCCTACGAGGCGCTTGCCAACCTGGCCACCAAGGCCGGCGTCGAAGGCGAGCGCATCCGCGTGCATGCGCCCATCATCGACATGACCAAGGGCGAGATCATCCGCGCCGGCGTCAAGCTCGGGGTGGACTACGGCATGACGGTGTCGTGCTATAAGGCCGACGACGACGGCCGGGCCTGCGGCGTGTGCGACTCTTGCCGCATCCGCCGCGCGGGCTTCGAGGCCGCTGGGGTGCCTGATCCCACCCGCTACCAGGGCGCAGCCTGACGGTTGTCGTTGCCACCAGCGCGCTTGCGCGCACCCACCCGTTCCGCTTCCCCCGCCGGACACCCATGCCCGAAATCGATATTGCCGCGCTCAGCCGTACCATACTGGCGAGCACCTTCATCCTGACCTTCCTGTTTGGGGCGGTGCTCCAGCGCACGCACTTCTGCACCATGGGTGCGGTCTCCGACATCGTCAATATGGGTGACTGGACCCGCATGCGCATGTGGGGGCTGGCCATCGGCGTGGCCATGATCGGCACCGCCGCACTGGCTGCGGGCGGCTACATCGATCCCACCAAGACCATCTATGCCGCCAGCAAGCTCAGCTGGCTCTCCGCCCTGGTGGGCGGGCTGATGTTCGGCTTCGGCATGGTGCTGGCCTCGGGCTGCGGCAGCAAGACGCTGGTGCGTATCGGCGCGGGGAACCTGAAGTCGGTGGTGGTGTTCGTCTTCCTGGGGCTGTCGGCCTATATGACGCTGCGCGGCTTGTTTGGCGTGATTCGCGTGAACACCGTCGATGCCGTGGCGCTCACTCTGCCCACCACGCAGGACCTGCCCTCCGTGCTGGCGCACGCCAGCGGCATGGCGCGCGCCACCCTGCAAGTCGGCATCGCGCTGGTGGTGGGCGGGGCGCTGGTGATCTGGGCGCTGGCGGGACGCGGCTTCCGCACCTTCGATAACCTGCTTGGTGGCCTGGCCGTGGGCCTGATCATCGTGGCCATGTGGTACGTGTCCGGGCACCTCGGCTATGTCGCTGAGGATCCCAATACGCTCGAGGAACTGTTCGTTGCCAGCAACAGCGGCCGCATGGAGAGCCTGAGCTTTGTCGCTCCCTACGCCTACACGCTCGACTGGCTGATGATGTTCAGCGACAAGAGCAAGGTGCTGACCATCGGCATCGTCAGCGTGTTCGGCGTGGTGGCCGGCGCCGCTGCGTACGCACTGGTGACCCGCACTTTTCGCTGGGAAGGCTTTGGCAACGCCGAGGACGTCGGCAACCATCTGGTGGGTGGCGTCCTGATGGGCGCGGGTGGCGTGACCGCGCTGGGCTGCACCATCGGCCAGGGGCTGTCAGGCGTATCCACGCTGGCGATTGGCTCGTTTATCGCGCTGGCCGGCATCCTGCTTGGCTCGGTGCTCGGCTTCCGCTACCAGATATGGCGCCTTGAGCGCATGATCTAGCACGAGTAGTTCGTGTTCAAAGGTTGACTTTAGGGCCAAGATATTCCTATAATCGCGGCTTCAGTTTTTCCGGGTCGTTAGCTCAGTCGGTAGAGCAGCGGACTTTTAATCCGTTGGTCGCGTGTTCGAGTCACGCACGACCCACCAGCATTGCGAAAAGGCGTAGCGGGCAACCGTTACGCCTTTTTTGTTTCATGTGCCCGCGCCCTATGTGCGGGCGCGGAGCGGTTGCAAATCAGTCTTCGCTGGCCAGGTGCCTGGCGAGAAACGCTTCCATGGCTTCGTAGAAGTCGAAGGTGTTTTCCTCGTTGTGGAAGCCGTGGCCCTCGTTTTCCTTTAGCAGGTATTCCACATCCACGCCGCGCGAGCGCAGCGCCTGGACGATCTGGTCGCTCTCCGCCTGCTTGACGCGCGGATCGTTGGCGCCTTGCGCCACCAGCAGCGGCGTGCGGATCTTGTCCGCGAAGAACACCGGCGAGGCATCGTGCAGGGCTTGGCGCTCGGCTTCCACGTTGGGGTTGCCGACCATCTCGTACAGCATGTCTAGCATCGGTTTCCAGTACGCGGGAATGGTCTCCAGCAGCGTGAACAGGTTCGATACGCCGACATAGTCGATGGCCGCGGCGTAGCGCTCCGGTGTGAAGGCGACGCCCGCCAGCGTTGCATAGCCGCCATAGCTGGCGCCGTAGATCGCGATGCGCTTAGGGTCCACGATGCCTTGTGCGACGAGCCAGTCGACGCCGTCGTCGATATCGTGCTGCATCGTCTTGCCCCACTGCTTGAAGCTCGCCTCCCAGAATGCACGACCGTAGCCGGTGGAGCCGCGGAAGTTGATCTGCAGCACGGCATAGCCGCGATTGGCCAGCAGTTGCACCTCGGGGTTGAAGCCCCATACGTCGCGCGTCCACGGGCCGCCGTGCGGGTTGACCACCAGTGGCAGGCCCCGCGGCGCAGGCTCGCCCGCGCTGGCCACCGGCAACGTCAGGTAGCCGTGGATCTGCAGGCCGTCGCGCGAGGTGAAGCGGATTGGCTGCATGCCGGCCATGTCGGCTTCATCCAGCCAGGGCTGCACCTTGCCTAGCGTGACCAGCTTTTGCGTGCCGCTGTCGTACAGGAAGCGCGTGCCGGTGGTCTTGTCGCTCGAGGCGGAGACGATCATGCGGGTCTCAATGCGCGTGATGCTGGTGACGTGGTGCTCGTAGCCCGGCAGTTGCCGCTCCAGGTCGGCATGGATCTGCTCGGCGTGGGCGTCGAAGAAATGGCGGTGTGTCTTCCAGTCGGTGTACCAGGCGGCGGTCAGCACGCGGCGATGCCGCGAGTAGGACAGGCCGCCGACATCTACCTCATCGTGCTCGAAGACCAGGCGGCCTTCCTTGGCGGTCTGCGGATCGAATTCGAATATCGCCGTCTTGTCGCGGCCGCGATTCGACTGCACATACAGCTGCTTGTCGTCGAAGGTGAAGAACAGCGGCGAGACCGTCTCGCGGAAGTCGGTGGTCAGGATCGGGCGGAAAGGCTCGTCCTCGGCATCGCGGTAGAGCAGGGTGGTGTTCACGCCGTCGCTGGCGGTCGCTACCCGCAGGCGGCCTGCGTGGTCGGTGCCCCAGCTCATCACGTTGCCCGGGTTTTCCGCGATCTGCACGGACTCGCCCGTGACGACATCGACGCGCAGCACGTCGAATACTTCCGGGTCGCGCTTGTTGTGCGACAGCAGGATATGGTGGTCATCGTCCTCGAGATCGTCGATGATCTCCGCGCGCACGCCCGGGTACGGGGTCAGGTCGACAGGTTCGCCGCCGTCGATCGGCACCGACAGCACGTGGAAGTTCTCGTCGCCGCCAAAGTCCTTCGCGTACAGGATGTGCGCGTTGCCTTTCCACGTGTGGAAGGGCAGGTCGCGCTCGCTCTCGTGGGTCAGTGGCCGGGCTTCGCCCAACATGTTGCCTTTGGTGTCGATGGCCTGCACGAAGACGTTCTGGCGGCCCTGGTGCCGGGCGAGGAAGGACAGGTGGCGGCCATCCGGCGAGATCGAGAACTGGGAACGGTCCGGTTTGCGGAACAGTTCACGCACGCCGTAGTGCTTCACCTTTGCCGGCGCCTGTGCACCGGTTGATGGGTTGTCTTGACGCAATGCTCACTCCTTGGTGTGTCTGGGGTCGGCAAGCGGCGCCAGGGCTCAGTCCGTGCGCGCCGCCTCGGGGCCCGGTGCCTGGGCGCTGGCTTGCCCGGTTGCGCCTGTGGACGGTGCGGGCGGCGTCGGGTCCTTGTCGTGCGCGGCGTCCCGGCGCTCGATTTCTTCCCGCGTGGACGTGGACAGGTCCCAACTGGCGATAAACAGCGCGGCGATCAGCGGGCCGATGACGAAGCCGCTCAGCCCGAACAGCGCCATGCCGCCCAGCGTGGAGATCAGCACTACCCAGTCGGGCATGCGGGTGTCCTTGCCAACCAGGATAGGGCGCAGCACGTTGTCCACCGCGCCGATCACCACCGCGCAGAAGCCGATCAGGATGGAGCCCTTGCCCACGTCGCCGGTCAGCAGGAAGTAGATCCCCACCGGTCCCCAGATCAGTGCGGCGCCCACCGCAGGCAGCAGCGACAGGAAGCCCATCAGCACACCCCACAGCAGCGAGCCCTGGATGCCGAGGAACCAGAAGGCCAGGCCGCCCAGCGCGCCTTGCACCGCGGCCACGGCGATGTTGCCCTTGACGGTGGCGCGGGCCACGGTGGTGAACTTGCGCAGCAGGTGCTGCTTGTGCGGCTCGCTCAGCGGGATCGCCCGCATGATGATCTTGGAAAGCTGCGGGCCATCGCGCAGCAGGAAGAACAGCAGGTACAGCATCACGCCAAAGCTGACCACGAACTGGAATGTGTTCTGCCCGATGCTGAGCGCCTGCGCGGCGATGATCTGGCTGGCCTGGGCGGCCCCCGCGGTGAGCTTTTGCTGCAGGTCGCCGATATCGGTCAAGCCGAAGCGGTCCAGCACCCTTGTCACCGACGGCGGCAGGGCGTGCAAGGCTTGCTGGAAGTAGGCGCCGAAATTGAGCTGGCCGGACTTGATCTGCTGGTAGACGGTGCTGCCTTCCTGGATCAGGGCGCCGGTGACAAAGATCAGCGGCAGCACGACGATCAGCAGGCATAGCGTCAGCGTGGTCAGCGATGCCAGGTTGCGTCGGCCGCCCATGCGCCGGGTCAGCCAGTTGTTGGGTGGCGTGAAGATGATGGCCAGAATGGCGCCCCAGAACACGGCGCCGAAGAAAGGCCGCAGGACGAAGCAGAAGGCTATCGACACGACTGCCAGCAGCAGGTAGAACGCCTTTTGCTGCATTTCCGCTCGTTGGGTCATTGTGCTGTCACCTTGCGTCGAAAAAGCGTTGGAGCGCGCGCCGCTATGGTGGCTTACGGCGGCTCGCCGCGGCGCGTGGCGCTGATTGCCTTCATTGCCGTATGACAGGCCCTCGGTAGGCAAGGCCGACGCAGGTGGCGGCCTTGCATGGCGCATCGCGGTGCTAACGCACCAGCGGGTCGCGGAACCCTGTGTCGACGGTGTCGGACGGGGTCTTGCGGGCATCCTGGACGGAGCTTTTCTGAAAAGTCTCGTAGGCCCAGTAGCCGGCCGCGGCCAGCGCGCCGAGCTTGGACAGCTTCCAGCCCCAGCGCAGCACCGGGGTCTTGCGCAGCAGCGGCAGCGCCAGGGACACGGCTGAGCTGAGCAACGGGTAGTCCTTGGCGAGTCCAAGCAGCTTGAGCCAGGAGGCGGGCCGGGTCATGCGCGGCAGCCAGGTGCTGAAACGGCCGAGACGGGTCGCGCTGCCACGGACGTGATGGAGCGCCTGGGCGCAGTCGTAGCGCTCAAGCGCGGCGCGCGTGATCAGCAGCTCCTTGCGAATGGCAAGGGGCAGGCGCACCTCCCGCGCGAAACGTACGGGGCGTTGGTGCGAGCGAGGCGCTTTGGAGGTGGGTGCGGTGCCGGCCGCGTTGTCGGCCGGCTCGCCTGGGGTGTGTGGTGTGCTCATCGGCGCAGTATCTCCCGGTCTTTATCGATCTCGGCCAGCGTCGCTTCGAACAGGGGCGGGGCATTGCGCACCAGATGGCGGGCAACCGCGAGGCAGATTGCGCAGGCGGCCAGGTATAACGCAGCCAGCACGCCCAGGGCCTGCCAGCGGTAGGTGTCCCAGAACACGATGGCGATCAATACGGTCAGCGTCACCATGGCCAGGCCAAAGAACACCAGGCCGAAACAGGCCAGCAAGGCCATCTTCATCAGCCGGGAGCGTTCTTCCGCGAGTTCGACACTGGCAAGTTCAAGGCGAGTCTGCACCATTGCCACCAGTGATCCTGCCAGGCTGCGCAGGGCATCCATAAACTTGGGGGAAGAGGTGGGGTCGCTCATTCAATTCCGGCGAAGGCGTGCAGCGGCGAAGCGCTGCACCTGCTGCAGACGGGGAGCCCCGCCAGCGGTGCGGGACTGCTGGCGGGGCGTTGCCCGGCACTGCGCCGCGACATGCTGCGGCCCAGGTGCAAGGCGTTCGGGTTCATGCGCGAGGCCTGCGGCCTGGCGAATTACTTGCGGTTCAGCAATAGGCCGATCAGCAGGCCGACGCCGGCGGCAACGCCGACAGCGCGCCACGGATGGTCATGGACGTAGTCGTCGGTGGCGCGTGCAGCCGCCTTGCTCTTGGTGACCACGGCGTCCTGGAGGTCTTGGGCCTTTTCTTTGGCTTGTTTCAGCAGGCCCATGCCGCGCTCACGCAGTTCGGCAGCTTTTTCGCCTGTGGTCGAGGCCGCTTGCTTAAGCAGTTCTTCGGCATCGGACAAAACGGTCTTGACATCGCTCATCAGTTTCTCCTGTTGCGGGCGGTGGTTTCGGATTGTGACATTTTGCCTTCCCCGCACGTTGTCGGGCAGCTTCTCGCCCTCTTTACTAGCATATGCGGGGAACCGCCGTGGTTTCAACACCACGAGTCCGACACAGCGTGTAGGACTGTGACGCAGGACAAAGGTCTTAACAAAGGTCTTAATACAAAAAGGTGATTTTGTAGTGACTTTATATTCGTTTGGGTTGGATCGCAATCGGACTAGAGTGGTTCCACCCTATTTTGCCTCTTGAGGAGACCCGCATGGCTCTACGTCTCGGTGACATCGCGCCGGATTTCGAACAGGATTCCAGTGAAGGCCCGATTCGCTTTCATGAATGGCTGGGCGACAGCTGGGGCGTGCTTTTCTCGCACCCGGCCGATTTCACACCGGTCTGCACGACCGAACTCGGCCTGACGGCGAAGCTGAAGGGTGATTTTGCCAAGCGCAATGTCAAAGTCATCGCACTGTCGGTCGATCCTGTCGAGTCCCATCGCGAGTGGATCAAGGATATCAACGAGACCCAGGGTACCACGGTCAATTTCCCCATCATCGCCGATGGCGACCGCAAGGTTTCCGAGCTGTACGACATGATTCACCCCAATGCGAACGCGACCTTGACGGTGCGCTCGCTGTTTGTGATCGACGCGGAAAAGAAGGTGCGGCTGACCATCACCTACCCGGCCAGCACCGGGCGCAACTTCAATGAGATCCTGCGGGTGATCGATTCGCTGCAGCTCACCGACAACCATAGCGTTGCCACGCCGGGCAACTGGCAGGACGGCGAGGATGTGGTGATTGTGCCCTCGCTGAAGGACGAGGACGTGATAAAGCAGAAATTTCCGAAGGGATACAAGGCCGTGCGGCCTTACCTGCGGCTGACGCCGCAACCCAACAAGTAAGCAAGCAGCCGGGCCGGGGCGCGTAGCGCCGGGTCGGCGGACCGGTGTTGTACAACGATGGGCTCGCCCGTCGTCTCTCCTTGGTAGTGTGCTTGGCCCGGCTTCGCAGCCGGGCCTTTTTATTTCTTGCGAGAGAGTGGGCGGGCCCGGGCGGCGTGCTTTAGAAGAACGCCTGGATGCCGGTCTGGGCGCGGCCCAGGATCAGCGCGTGGATGTCATGGGTGCCTTCGTAAGTGTTGACCACTTCGAGGTTGACCACGTGACGGATCACGCCGAACTCGTCCGAGATGCCGTTGCCGCCGAGCATGTCGCGCGCCACGCGGGCGATGTCCAGCGACTTGCCGCAGGAATTGCGCTTCATGATCGAGGTGATTTCCACCGCGGCGGTGCCTTCGTCCTTCATGCGGCCCAGGCGCAGGCAGCCTTGCAGGCCCAGCGTGATCTCGGTCTGCATGTCGGCCAGCTTCTTCTGCACCAGCTGGTTGGCGGCCAGCGGGCGGCCGAACTGCTTGCGGTCCAGCGTGTACTGGCGCGCGGTGTGCCAGCAGAACTCGGCGGCGCCCAGGGCGCCCCAGGCGATGCCGTAGCGGGCTGAGTTCAGGCAGGTGAAGGGACCCTTCAGGCCGGACACGCCCGGCATCAGGTTCTCTTCCGGCACGAACACCTGGTCCATGACGATTTCGCCGGTGATCGAGGTGCGCAGGCCAACCTTGCCGTGGATGGCAGGTGCCGACAGGCCCTTCCAGCCCTTTTCGAGGATAAAGCCGCGGATCGCTTCCTTGCCGTCGTCGCCGACCAGCTTGCCCCACACCACGAATACGTCGGCGATGGGCGAGTTGGTGATCCACATCTTGGCGCCGGACAGCTCATAGCCGCCTGCCACCTTCTTGGCGCGTGTGATCATGGAGCCCGGGTCGGAGCCGTGGTTCGGCTCGGTCAGGCCGAAGCAGCCGATCCACTCGCCGGTTGCCAGCTTAGGCAGGTATTTCTGCTTCTGCGCTTCGCTGCCGAATTCGTGGATGGGCACCATCACCAGCGACGACTGCACGCTCATCATCGAGCGATAGCCTGAATCCACCCGCTCCACTTCGCGCGCGATCAGGCCGTAGGCCACGTAGTTCAGGCCGGGGCCGCCGTATTCCTCGGGAATGGTGGGGCCGAGCAGGCCCAGCTCGCCCATCTCGCGGAAGATCTCGATGTCGGTCTTCTCATTGCGGAACGATTGCAGTACGCGCGGGGCGAGCTTGTCCTGGCAATAGGCCAGGGCGGCGTCGCGCACCATGCGCTCGTCGGCGCTCAGTTGGTCGTCCAGCAACAGCGGGTCAGCCCAGTGGAATTCGGCGTTGGCAGCCATGTAGGTCTCCTTCGGTAGTGCAGGTCTAGTGCAGATCGGGATGGGCGGCCTCGCGAGCCAACCCTGAATTCAGGAAGTATCGGCGCATTCCGCGGTCCGCCGTGGTGCTTTTGCGGTTCCGCATTGCGGAACTTTGTTCCGATGATGTAGTATATCGCAATGCGCGATCCATGCAATAGGGCGCGCTGCCTCCATCCAACCCGCGGAGATCACTTTTGGCCACTGAATCGCAAGCCACGCCTGCGGCGGATGCCGCCAGCGCCACACCGCGCGAGAGCGATCCCAATTTTGTTGCCGCGCTGGCGCGCGGCCTTGAGCTGCTGCGTTGCTTTCGCACTGGCGAGTCGATGCTGGGCAACCAGGATTTCGTGCGCCGCACGGGCTTTCCCAAAGCCACAGTGAGCCGGCTGGCCGGCACACTGGTGCAACTGGGCTACCTGCGCTACGACGATAGCCTGGGCAAGTACGCACTCGATGCCGGCGTGCTGGCACTAGGCTATTCCTACCTGTCCGCGTCCAATGTGGTGACGCTGGCACGCCCGCACATGCTGGCGTTCGCGCAGGCTTACGGGGTGTCGGTCTCGCTGGGCAAGCGTGAGCGCATGGAGGTGATCTATCTTGAATCGATTCGCAATGATGCGGGCGTGATGCTGGGGCTGGGCGTGGGGTCGCGGCTCTCGCTGGTATCGAGCTCCATGGGCCGCGCTTACCTGGCGGCCTTGCCGGCAGCCAAGCGCGAACGGGTGCTGGCAGAGTTTGCCCTGGCCTATCCCGAACAGTGGAAAACCCAGGAGGCGGCGATGCGTGCCACGGTGGAGCAGGCGTCGACCCTGGGCTATGCGGCGTCGTTCCGTGACTGGCACCCAGCCATCCACGCATGCGCGGTGGCATTCCGTCCGGTGGGGGAGAAGGAGCTCCACATGCTGAGTTGCAGTGCGTCCTATGGCTCGGTCGAGGAAGCGGTGTTTCACGACAAGCTGGCGCCGGCCTTGCGCGCGCTGGCGGCGCGGCTGTCGGACCCGGCGCTCTGAAGCGCGGCGACGCCGGCCTTGGCCGGTGTCGCGTTCCCAATACGTACGGCCCGCTTACAGATCCGTTCGCAGCTTCCACAACTCCGGGAACAGCACCACGTCAAGCATCTTGCGCAGGTAGCTGACGCCTTCGGTGCCGCCGGTGCCGCGCTTGAAGCCGATCACGCGTTCCACGGTGGTGACATGGCGGAAGCGCCACTGCCGGAAAGCATCTTCCAGGTCGACGAACTTCTCGCCTAGTTCATACAGTTCCCAGTGCGCCTCGGGCTTGCGATAGACCTCTAGCCATGCCGCTTCCACCGAGGCGTTCTCGCCGGCCGGCTTGGTCCAGTCCCGCTCGATGCAGGCCGCATCGATGGCAAAGCCGCGCCGCGCCATCAGGCGGATCGCTTCGTCATACAGCGACGGCGTGCGCAGGGCTTCTTCTACCAGCGCCAGGTGTTGCGGCTGGTGCGCATGCGGGCGCAGCATGGCCGCGTTCTTGTTGCCGAGGATGAACTCGATCTCGCGGTACTGGAACGATTGGAAACCAGACGACATCCCGAGGTAAGGGCGCATCGCCGAGTACTCCGGCGGCGTCATCGTCGCCAGCACGCTCCACGCCTGCACCAGTTGCTCCATGATGCGCGAGACTCGCGTGAGCATCTTGAAGGCTGGCGGCAACTGGTCCTGGCGCACGCATTCGCGCGCGGCGCGCAGCTCGTGCAGCGCCAGCTTCATCCACAGCTCGCTGGTCTGGTGCTGCACGATGAACAGCATCTCGTTGTGCTCGGGCGAGAGCGGATGCTGGGCGTTGAGAATCTGGTCCAGCGCCAGGTAATCGCCGTAGCTCATGTCCTTGGCGAAATCCATCTGGGCGTCGTGCCAGCTGGCATCGCTGGTCTCGGTGGCGCCTGCGCCCGACATCGGGCATCCCTTGTGGTTGCTCATGGCGTGCTCCTGCTCAGGTCACCAGGCCGCGCGTCTGGTGACGCTCGGCCTTGTAGGTGCCGCTGTCGAGCACGTCGCGCAGGATTTCCACCGCATCCCAGACTTCGGTGAAGCTGGTGTACAGCGGCGTGAAGCCAAAGCGCGCGATGCGTGGCTCGCGGTAGTCGCCGATCACGCCGCGCTCGATCAGGGCCTGCACCACAGCAAAGCCGTCCGGATGGGCAAAGCTCACATGGCTGCCGCGGCGCGCATGGGCGCGCGGGGTCACCAGTTCGAGCGGGTGCGCGGCGCAGCGTGTTTCCACCAGTGCGATAAAGAGGTCGGTCAGCATCAGCGACTTGGCGCGTAGCGCTGCCATGTCGGTCTGGGCGTAGATATCGAGCCCGCATTCGACCATGGCCAGCGAGGCAATGGGCTGGGTGCCGCACAGGAAACGCGCTACGCCTTCGCGCGGGCGGTAGCCGGGTTCCATCGCGAACGGCGCGGCGTGGCCCCACCAGCCGGACAGCGGTTGCCAGAAGGCATCGCGCAGCGACGGCGCGACCCACAGGAAGGCGGGCGAGCCGGGGCCGCCGTTGAGGTACTTGTACGTGCAGCCGACCGCGTAGTCCGCACCCGATGCCTTGAGCGCCACGGGCACGGCGCCGGCCGAGTGGGCCAGGTCCCACACCGTGAGCGCGCCGCGGGCATGCGCCATCTCGGTCACGCTGGCCATGTCGAGCATTTCGCCGGTCTTGTAGTTGACATGGGTCAGCATCAGCACGGCGGTGTCGGCGTCCACCGCCGCATCGATCTCCTCGGGCGCATGCACCAGGCGCAGCGAATAGCCTTGCTGCAGCAGGTCAGCCAGCCCCTGTGCGATGTAGAGGTCGGTGGGGAAGTTGCTGGCTTCCGATACGATCACCTTGCGCTTCGGGTCGCGGGTCTGCTGCACGCGCAGCGCGGCCGCCAGCACCTTGAACAGGTTGGCGGAGGTGGTGTCGGTCACCACGACTTCGTCCTCGCCGGCGCCGACCAGCGGTGCCAGCATATTACCCAGGCGCTGGGGCAGTTCGAACCACCCGGCCGTGTTCCAGCTGCGGATCAGGCCCGTGCCCCATTCCTCGCTCACCACTTCGGCGGCGCGTGCCGCGGCGCTGCGCGGGCGCGCGCCCAGCGAGTTGCCATCGAGGTAGATCACGCCTTGCGGGAGCGCGAACTGGTCGCGCAGGTGGCGCAGCGGATCTTCTTGGTCGAGGGCGTGGCATTGCTCGCGGGTCAGTGCGGTCATGTGTGAGAGGTTTCCTGGGGGGAGGTTGGGGTCGGGTCGTTCAGTGCGATCGTTCAGGCCAGGCTGCGCAGCACGGCACGCACCGGGCTTGCATCGAGTCCGGCAAAGCGCAGGGGCAGGGCAATCAGTTCGTAGTCGGCCTCGGCCACGGCGTCGAGCACCAGGCCTTCGAGGATGGCCAGGCGATGCCGGCGCACCATGTTATGCGCGGCCATGGTCTTGGATTCCTGTGGGTCCAGCGAGGGCGTGTCGATGCCGACCAGCGTCACGCCGTGCTCTGCGAGCAACGCGATGGTTTCCGGCGCGACCGCGCAGAAGTCCGGGTCCCACTTCGCCAGCGGTGCTTGCTGGTAAGTGCGCAGCAGCACACGCGGCGGTACGCCTGCCAGCGCGTGTTCGATGTGGCGGGGCTCGACCAGCGGGGCCGCACCGATGCAATGGATCACCCGGCACGGGCCGAGGTAGGGCGCCAGGTCCACCGCGCCGATGGGCGCGCCGTCGGCGGCGTAGTGCAGCGGCGCATCGGCATGGGCGCCGGTGTGGGGCGACAAGGTAATGCGCCCGACATTGACGGGGCAGTGGGCGTCGATCTGCCAGTTGCGCTCGAGCTGGAACGGCGTGTCGCCCGGCCACACCGGCGTGTCGGGCGAGAGCGCGGGACTGATATCCCAGAGCTGGCGCGGCCTATCGTTGGTATCGGGGGTGGGGCGGTTCGTCATCGGGGGCTGACGCCTGGGAGCGGCGTTCCAAGGCTCTTCATGGAGCGGATGACGGCATGATAGTCAATATTACGGACAAGAGGCTTGCGAAATGGCCCGTGGATTCCAATGGTTTTCGCATAGAATTTCATTTGTGAAGAGATTTATGGAAGAATCTGCGAAATGAACCTGGATCCCATCGATTTGCGCATCCTGACCTGCCTCCAGGAGAACGGGCGCATCAGCAACCAGGACCTGGCCGACCGCGTGGCGCTGTCGCCTTCGGCCTGCCTGCGGCGGGTGCGTTTGCTGGAGGAGGACGGTGTGATCGGCGGCTACCGGGCGTGGTTCGACGCCGAGCGGCTCGGCCTGGAACTGGAGGCGATCGTGCAGGTGTCGATGCGCCCCGAAACCGAGGGCTGGCACGATACCTTCAACGCGGCGGTGCAATCCTGGCCTGAAGTGGTGTCGGCCTACATCATCACCGGCGACAGCAATTACATCCTGACCGTGCAGGCGCGCAACCTCAAGCACTACTCGGATTTCATCGTGAACCGGCTCTACCGCACGCCGGGCGTGATGGATATCCGCTCGAACATCGTGCTGCAAAGGATCAAGACGGATGGCTCGCCGCTGGCGGTCGTCAAGGGCGAGCCGCGGCCCTGAGGGCTGTCGCCACTCAGCGCGGCGCGTGCAGCGCGATCAGGCGGCGCAAGGTGTCCTTGAGCTGATTGCCCTGCGCGACGCCAAAGTCATCCAGCACTTGTTGCTCGTGGGCGGCGGCTTGGTCTAGCAAGGCGCGGGCGCGGCTGCGCCCGCGCGCGGTGATCGATACCAGCGCATGGCGGCGGTCCAGGGCGCCGTTGCGCCGCGTGACGAGGCCGTCGGCGGCCATGCGGTCGATCAGCTTGGTCAGGGTGGGCTGCTTGGTGAGCGTGATATCGGCCAGCGCGCCGATGGTGCAGTCCGGCCGGCCGGTCAGCGTGGCCAGCACGCGCCATTCGGGCACGGAGAACCCGGCTGCCTCGACCTGCCGGTGGAACTCGCCCGACACAAGGTGGCTGGCCCGCGCCAGCAGATAGGGCAGGTAGCCATCTACAAAAGCGTCTGGGGCCGCCGGGGCCGGCTTGGGCGAATCCTTCATGGCTGCTGCGCCCGGACTTCAGTCCGTCAGCGGATCGGTGGTGGCAAAGCGGCCGTCGTGGAACACCAGCGGGTTGCCCGCGTTGTCGTGCACGCCGCAGCGCTCCACCTCGCCCACGAAGATGACGTGGTCGCCCTCGTCGTAGCGGCTGCGGTTGTGGCATTCGAACCAGGCCAGCGCGTTGGCCAGGATCGGCAGGCCGTTCTCGGACAGGCGGTAGTCGACACCCGCGAAGCGGTCGCCCTTGAGCGTGGCGAAGCGCTGGCACAGGTCCAGTTGCGAGGCCGACAGCACATTGATGATGTAGTGCGAGCCGTCGCGGAACATCGGCAGGCTGTTGGCGCGCGTGGCCATGCTCCACAGCACCAGCGGCGGATCGAGCGAGACCGAGTTGAACGAGCTGGCGGTAATGCCCACGAACGGCGCGCCCGGCGGCGAACCAGGGCCCGCGCGGGTGGTGATCACCGTCACGCCGGTGGCGAACTGGGACAGCGTGCGCCGGAAGTGCAGCGTATCGAAATCGGGAGAAGCGGCCTTGCCGATGATGCTTGGCGTGGCCTCAGGCATGCCCATAGCGCGGGCTCCACTGGGATCCATGAAATTTCATATATTATTTGCGCCAGCGACAAGAATCACAAGCACAAAGCTAATGCGTCCGGCGGGAGGCATCGGTGGGCTGGCGCACCAAGGCCATTCCCCCGGGACCCTGCCAGGATCGCAGCAGATCGCACCAGGAGGAGACCTATGCTCATCGAGCAAATCGAGCACCGCTGGCTGGCGGCTTTTCGGCGCACCCTTGAACTGTGCGCCCTGTCCGCCCAGGAAGTGGTTGGGATTGTAACGGAGTCCCAATCCCGACGCGTCAATGTGGAGTTGGCGGAACTGGCGGTGCAATCGCTGGGCGCCACGCCCGTGCGCATCCGGGTGCCGTCCCCGGCGCTTGCCGCCCCCGCGCCCGTGCGTTCCACCGGCGCCAGCGATGCCTTGCAGCAACTCGCCCCGGTGGTGGCCGCCTTGCAGCGCTGCCACCTGGTGATCGATTGCACCGTGGAGGGCCTGCTGCATGCGCCCGAACTCCCGCTGATCCTCAAAGGCGCCGACGGCGTCGTGCCGCGCCTGCTGATGGTCAGCAACGAACATCCCGAGATCCTGGAGCGCTGCCTGCCCGATCCCGCGCTGGAGAGCAGCGTGCGCGCGGCCATGAAACGATTGCGCGGCGCAGGCGAGATGCGCGTGCATTCGGCCGCCGGCACCGAGCTGCGCGTCGGGCTCGCAAGCGCGCGCGTCGGCGGCGTCTGGGGCTACTGCAACAAGCCCGGCCAGGTCGCGCACTGGCCCGGCGGCCTGTGCCTGGCCTTCCCCGCCGGCGGGCAGGTCAACGGCACGCTGGTGCTCGCGCCGGGCGACGTCAACCTGACCTTCAAGACCTACCTGCGCGACACCATCGTCTGCCATATCGAGGATGACTACATGGTCGGCATCGAAGGGCAGGGCATGGACGCCGACATGATGCGCGGCTACTACGCGGCGTGGGCCGACCGCGAAGGCACGCGCGACGCCTACGCGGTTTCGCACGTGGGCTGGGGCTTGAACCCGCAGGCCCGCTGGGATGCGATGACGTTCTACGACAAACGCGACTGCAACGGCACGGAGCTGCGCGCCTTCGCCGGCAACTTTCTCTACTCCACCGGCGCCAACGAGGTCGCCGGCCGCCACACGCTGGGCCACTTCGACCTGCCGCTGCGCAACTGCACGATCACGCTCGACGGCGTGGGCGAGGTGGACGAAGGCCGGCTCGCCGGCCCGGCCACGCCCGAAGCGGCCCAAACAAACAACAAGGCAAGCGCATGAACGAGAACGTGAATCCTGGCCCCCAGCCCCAGCCCCAGCCCCAGCCCCATGCCAATGGCATCTCCATCATCGCGCAGGGCACCGGCCCCGTGGCCGTCGTGATGCTGCATGGCATCGGCGGCGGCAAGGCCGCGTGGCCGGCGCAGATCGCTGCGCTGGTGCAAGCGGGCTATCGCGCGGTGGCCTGGGACATGCCTGGCTACGGCGACAGCGCCATGATCGATCCCTGTGATTTCGCCGGGCTGGCGCATGCCTTGCAGCCGGTGCTGCAGGCTGAGCGCGACGCGGGCCGGCGCGTGGTGCTGCTAGGCCACAGCATGGGCGGCATGGTCGCGCAGGAAGCTTACGCAGCCATGCCAGGACTGATCGACGCAATGGTGCTGTCCGGTACGTCGCCCGCATTCGGCAAGGCCGATGGCCAGTGGCAACGCGACTTCGTGGCCGCGCGCACGGCGCCGCTCGATGCCGGCAAGACCATGGCGGAGATGGCCAACGGGCTGGTGCGCGCCATGGTCGCGCCGCAGGCCGAGCCTCGCGCGGTGGCGTTCGCCGCCAGCGTGATGGCGGCCGTGCCGCCCGACACCTATCGCGCCGCTTTGCAGGCGCTGGTGCGCTTTGACCGGCGCGAAGTGCTGGCGCGCATCACCGTGCCGGTGCTGGTGCTGGCCGGCGAACACGACGCCAATGCCGCGCCCGCCGTGATGGAGCGCATGGCGCAGAAGATCGCTGGCGCCGAGTACCTGTGCTTGCCCGCGGTGGGCCACCTGGCTTGCATGGAGCGCCCGGCGGATTTCAATGCCGCCGTGCTCGGCTTCCTGGGGCGGCATTTCCCGCTGCACTGAATCCACAAGAACATCGAGGCATCGCCACGCGTGTGGCCGATGCCCGGGAGACACGATCATGCCATTGGACTTCATCCCCGCCGTCGGCAGCGCCGATTTCACCGAGGCGCAGGAGCGCCTGCTGACGCTCGCCAACCGGCTTGGCCGCGAGCGCTTTGCCCCGCGCGCGGCGCAGTGGGACCGCGAGGCCAGCTTCCCCTTTGCCAACTATGATGATCTGCGCGAGGCCGGCCTGCTGGCCTTGTGCGTGCCGCGCGAGTTTGGCGGAGAGGGCGCGGACTTCGCCACGTATTGCATGGTGGGCGCGGAGATCGGCCGCTTTTGTGGCGCCACCGCGCTGACCTACAACATGCACATCTGCTCCACCATGTGGACCGGCATGCTGGCCGACGGCATCGCCATGACGCCCGAGCAGCGCGCCGAGCACGAGGCCCGGCGCGAGCTGCACTTTGCGCGCGTGGTGAAGGACGGCGCGATCTACGCTCAGCCCTTCTCGGAGGGCTCGGCCGCCGCAGCCGGGCGCGCGCCCTTCGGCACCAGCGCACGCAAGGTCGAAGGCGGCTGGGTGCTCAATGGCCGCAAGATCTTTGCGTCGCTGTCGGGCGCGGCGGACTACTACGGCATCCTCTGCACGGAGGAGTGCGCGGACCACTCGCCCGATATGCGCGAAACGCTCTACATCGCGGTGCCGGGCGAGGCCGAAGGCCTCACCGTGACCGGAGAGTGGGACCCGATGGGCATGCGCGGCACGGTGTCGCGCACGCTGCTGCTCAAGGATGTGTTCGTCGCCGACCAGGAGCAACTGATGCCGCGCGGCGTCTATTACAAAGCGGCGCAGACCTGGCCAGCCATGTTCTTCACGCTCTCGCCGACCTATCTCGGCGTGGCGCAGGCCGCATACGACTTCACCGTGCAGTACCTGCGCGGCGAAGTGCCGGGCCAGCCGCCGGTGAAGCGCCGCATGTATCCCACCAAGCAGATCGCCGTGGCGCAGATGCGCATCCAGCTGGAGAACATGCGCTCGATCTTCTGGCGCGTGATTCATGAAGCCTGCGCCAGCCCGGGGAAGGATGCGCGCATGCGGCTGTACGCTGCGCACTACAGCGTGATGGAAGGCGCTAACGACATCGCCCGGCTGGCGATCCGCACCTGCGGCGGCCAGTCCATGCTCAAGGACCTGCCGCTGGAGCGGCTCTATCGCGATTCGCGCTGCGGCGCGCTGATGCTGCCCTGGACCGCCGAGCTGATCCTGGACCGCATGGGGCGCGAGACCCTGTACGAGTCGGGCGAGCGCGACGAATGAGCGAGCGCGCCAACCGGCTGTTCGCTGGCACGCCGGAGCCGGGCGCGCTGCTGCGCACGCTGCATGCGCATGTCAGTGCCGCGCCCCTGCGCCCGGCGCTGCATAGCCTCGGCTACACCATCGACTATGGCAAGCTGTGGCGCCGCGTGGAACGCGTCTGCGCACACCTGGCCGGCACCTGGGGCGTGCAGCCGGGCGATCGCGTGGGCACGCTGTGCCTGAACCACGATCTGCAGCTCGCCATCCTGTTCGCGTGCGCAAGGCTCGGGGCCATCTTCGTGCCGCTGAACTTCCGGCTGGCCGTGCCGGAGCTGAGCGCCATCGCCGCGCATGCGGGCATTCGCCTGCTGTTCCACGATGCGCCGCACGCGCAGGCTGCGGCGGCGGTGGCAGCCGCCCTGCCGGAGCCTGCCGCGCGGGCGCCGATCGATAGCCTGATCGACCGGCCGGCGCCGCTGGACACGCCCCTGCCGAGGCCATCGCAGCCGCCCGGCGAGGCGCCCCTGCTACTGGTCTACACCTCCGGCTCCACAGGCCATCCCAAGGGCGCGCTGCACACGCAGGCCGGCTTGCTGGCCAACGCGCGCGCGAGCTGGTGGGCGCACGGCATGACGCGGGACGACCATGTGCTGTCCGTGCTGCCGCTGTTCCATGTGGGCGGCTTGTGCATCCAGACGCTGCCGGCATTGCTGGCCGGGGCGCAGGTGACGTTGCACCAGCGTTTCGCGCCGGATGCCTGGCTCGATGCGTGCGCGCAGACGCAGCCCACGCTGTCGCTGATGGTGCCAGCCACGCTGCGCGCCGTGCTGGAACATCCCGGCTGGCCAAGCGCGGACCTCTCTTCGCTGCGCGGCGTGATGGCTGGCTCCTCGCCGATTCCCCGCGCGTACATCGATGCCTTCCATGCGCGCGGCGTCCCGCTCGGGCAGGTCTACGGCGCTACAGAGACCGGTCCCGTATCGGTCGTGCTGCGCCTGGACCAGGCCAAGGCCCGGCCCGGCTATGCCGGCTGGCCCCAGCCGGAGGTACAGGTACGGCTAGCCGATGCGCAAGGCATTGCGGTCGCCGATGGCGAAGTGGGCGAGCTCTGGCTCGCGGGCGCCAACCTGATGCAGGGTTACTGGCGGCAGCCGGAGCATCCGGATTTCCGCGATGGCTGGTTCCGCTCGGGAGACCTAGCGCATCGCTATACCGATGGTTGCATCGAGGTGGTCGGCCGCAGCAAGGACATGATCATCTCGGGCGGGGAGAACATCTATCCGGCCGAGATCGAGAACGCGCTGCTGGGCCTGCCCGGCGTGCTGGATTGCGCGGTGGTGGGGCTGCCGGACGCGCGCTGGGGCGAGGTGCCGGTTGCCGTCGTGGTGGCTGCCGCCGGCGCGGATCGCGCCGCGCTGGCGCCAGAGGCGCTGCGTGAAACGCTGGCGCTATCGATTGCGCGGTTCAAGCTGCCGCAGCGGGTGGTGCTGGTGGACAGCCTGCCCAGGAGCGCGCTTGGCAAGGTGCTCAAGCCCCAGTTGCGGGCGATGGTGGCGGCGTCGTTGCGCTAGCGTCCGGCTGGCCTTGCAGAGCCTCGGCCAGGAACGCCACGAACGCGCCCACCTTCCGTTGCAGGTGCCGGTGGCTGGCATAGAGCGCATAGATGCTCCGGCCGGCCAGCGCATGCTCCGGCAGCACCCTGACCAGCTCGCCGCGCGCCAGCAGGGGCAGCGCGATGAATGAGGGCAGCGCGCCGATGCCTAGCCCGGCCAGCAGCATATCGCTGAGCAGCAGGCTGTTGTTGGCCGAGAAGCGCGCGGGCACTTCGATGCTGGTGGTGCCTTGCGGCCCTTCCAGGTGCCAGCTGCCGGGATAGTCGGCCAGCTGGTAGGCCAGGCAGTCGTGGTTGCGCAGATCCTCGACGGTGCGCGGCGTGCCGCGCGCTGCCAGGTAGGCGGGGGCGGCGCAGATGGTTTGCTCTACCTTGCCCAGCCGCCGCGCGATGAGGGACGAGTCCGTCAATGCAGAGCGGATGCGCAGCGAGACGTCGAAGCCCTCCGACACCACGTCCAGCAAGCGGTCGTCCAGGGTCAGCTCGACCTGTACCTGCGGATAGCGCGCCATGAACGTCACCAGCAGAGGCGAGAGCACCTTGAGCCCGAACGATAGCGGCGCGTTCACGCGCAGGCGGCCGCTGATCTCATCCGTGCCGGCGGCTGTGGCCCGCTCCAGCGCATCGAGCTCGTCGAGCAGGCGGCAGCACTCGGCAAAGTAGGCGCGGCCGGTTTCCGACAGGCGCATGCGGCGCGTGGTGCGCTGGATCAGCAGCGCGCCCAGGCGCGCCTCCAACTGGCGCACCTGCTTGCTGACCGCGGCGGTCGACTGCCCGAGATCGGCGGCAGCCTGGCTGAAGCTATCGCGTTCCACCACGCGCCGGAAGGTGCGCATCGCCGCGAGCAGATCCATATATTTTCCTGCTGGTTGAATATGTTTGTCTGAATTTGCAGATTATCTACCATCACGTGCCTAATAGGATGGCGGCATGCCTTCCACGTTGCTGTGGAAACCGCCAATCCAGTCAGGAGTCCACTATGTCCTTTCGTCTTACCCCTGCCGCCAGCGCCACGCGCCGCCTGGCCGCTTTTTCCCTGCCGCTGCTGTTCGCGCTACTGAGCGGCGCCGCTGGCGCGGCGCCCCAGGTGGGCGTCAGCCCCTGGGGCCCTAAGGATGAGATCGGCCGCCTCAACCTGATTACCCCGGCCTCGCGCGCCGCCATCATGGCGCGGGTTTCCGGCACGCAGGCCTACGACCTGGCGGTGGACTACTTCATCGGCATGCCGAGCTGGCAGGCCGCCGGCGATCCGCCCTACCAGATGTGGATGACCCATACCCCGCACGGCAACCTGGTGGCTGATTCCATGCAGGTGGGCGAGGCGATGAACCGGCATGTCAGCTACAGCGGCTCGGCGGTTTCCATGTATGCCCACATGGGCACGCATATCGATGCGCTGAACCACTTCGGCCTGAACGGCAAGATCTGGAATGGCTATTTCGCTGCCGAGCACCTGGGCGATCGCGGCTGGAAAGTGACAGGCGCGGAGAAGTTGCCGCCGATCGTCGCCCGTGGCGTGCTGATCGACGTGGCCGCGGCCAAGGGGCTGGACATGCTGCCCGACAACTACCGCGTGACGCGCAAGGACCTGCGCGAAGCGCTGGACAAGCAAGGCGTGGCGCTGGAGCAGGGCGATGTGGTGCTGATCCGCACCGGGCGCATGCAGCACTATGAAAACGCCCAGGCCTATATGGCCAACCCGCCGGGACTGGGACTGGATGCAGCCAGGTTCCTGGTCGAGGAAGGGGGCGCGATGGTTGTGGGGGCCGATAACCTGAGCTTCGAGACGTTCCCGGCGGAGGTGCCCGACAACTACATCCCGGTCCATACTTATTTGCTGGCGCAGCAGGGCGCACCGATCATCGAGCTGGTGAACCTGGAGGCCTTGTCGCGCGAGCGCGTCTACCAGTTCGCTTTTATCGGCGCCTCATTGAAGTTCCGCGGGGCCGACGCCGCGCCGATCCGGCCGGTCGCTTTGCCGATCCGTTAGGCGCGGCGTCCATTGCAGTCTCGGGCGGCGTGAAGGGTGGCGAACGAGTATGCTACCTATAGTCATGAGCCGGAGAGATCAAGATGGACAACGAGCATGAGATTGCCACGCTGGGCGGTGGTTGCTTCTGGTGCCTGGAAGCGGTGTACCAGCAAGTCAAGGGCGTACGGGCCGTGGAGTCGGGCTATACCGGCGGCCACGTAAACCATCCGACTTACGAGCAGGTGTGCAGCGGCGACACCGGGCACGCCGAAGTGGTGCGCGTGACCTTCGATCCCACGGTGATCAAGTTCCGCGAGATCCTGGAGATCTTCTTTGCCATCCACGATCCCACCACCCTCAACCGGCAGGGCAACGATGTCGGCACGCAGTACCGCTCGGTGATCTTCACCAACACGGAGCCGCAGCGTGCCATGGCCGAGTATGTGATGCGGGAGGTGGCGGAGCACAAGCTCTACGATGCGCCGCTGGTGACGCAGATCGAGCCCACGCAACCGTACTGGCGCGCGGAGGAAGGCCACCAGAATTACTTCCAGAACCACCCGAACCAGGGCTATTGCTCGTTTGTGATTTCACCCAAGCTGGCCAAGTTCCGGCAGAAGTTCGCGCATCACCTGAATCGCTGATGCGCCGGGCCTGCGCTCAGCTTGCTTCCAGGCGCTCGGCAATGGCCTCGGCCAGCCGCACGCAAGTCAACGGCGCCGAGCCTTCCGCCTTGTTGCTGACGATCACATAGGCGGGCTGGCCCGCGCGCAGCGTGCGCACCACCTGCTCGGCGATCACCGCGCGGGTATGCGGGTCTTCGTCGATCAGCCGGTCAAACGGCGCGTAGCGGGATTCGGCTTGCTCGTAGGCAAAGCCCGCATGCAACATCCACCGCAGCACCAGCGGTCCTGGTGCGCCCTCGTCCATGAGTGCTTGTGCTGGCAGTTGCCGTTCGGCCGGCGGCATGCGCTCGCGCGCGGACAGGCAGAAACGCACGCCGCGTGCGCGCAGCAGCTTGATGAAGCGCGGCGTGAGCAAGGCGGCATCGCGCAACTCCACAGCGTAGCAGGCGTGCGGTGTCGTGGCGGCGTCGAGCGTGGGCAGGGCGCCGAGGAAGGCGTCGAGCCGCGACAGGAAGCCGGCGCTGTCGGTGGCCATCGCACCTAGCGGGGAAAGCTGGAACAGCAGCGGCCCGCACTTGGCGCCGAGGCCCGCGGTGGCCGGCGCGATGAAATCGCGCGCGGCGATCTCGGCATCGAGGAAGCTGGCGTTGGCCAGCCGGCCGGCGCCTTCGGACGTGCGCAGCCACGGATCGCAAACGCTGGCAGGTGCCTTGATCAGGAAGCGGAAGTGCGCGGGCACCTGGGCCGCGTAGGCAACGTAGTCGGCAAGCGGGATCGGCGCGTAGAACCCGCGATCGATGCCGGCGGCACGCAGCAAAGGATGCTGCGAGTAGGCGGCCAGTCCTTTGCGCGAGAGCAGGCTGTCGGTGTACTCCCCCTGGTAGACCAGGCCGTTCCAGCCGCCATAGGACCATGATGATGTGCCGAGATGCAGCCCGGCCGGCAGGCGTTCGGCCAGCGCGAGCAGGGCAGGGTCCGGGGCCGGCGCCAGTACACTTTTGCCGCGCGATGGTTTGGCGGCAGCGGTCGGGGAAGCTCCGGCAAGTGGTGCGGCGCCGGCAGCGGCCACCCCTGGCGGCTCCAGCAGGCCGCCGAACAGGTCTTCAGTCAAGCCGATTTTCAGTCAAGCGATTTGTCGTAGATGTAGCGGCGCGACCAGGGCAAGCTCTGCGACGAGAGGCCGGCCTTGTGGCAAACCACCTGGTAGATCGACATCTGGTCGGTATCGAAGGCATGGCCGCAGCCTGCCAGGTAGACGCGCCAGATGCGGTATTTCTTCTCGCCCACCATGGCCCGGATGGTATCACCCTGCGCTTCGAAGTTGTCCGCCCAATGTTGCAGCGTGCGCCGGTAGTGGCCGCGCATCAACTCTACATCGGTGGCTTCCAGGCCGCCGCGCTGCAGGGTGTTGAGCACCATGCCGATGTGCGGCAGCTCGCCCTGCGGGAACACGTAGCGGTCCATGAACTCGGAGCCGTCCATGGGCGTGGCGCCGCTGTCGGGGTCGGGCGACGTGATGCCGTGGTTCATGGCGAAGCCATCATCGGCGAGCAACTCGCGCATGCGGCCGAAATAGGCGGGCAGGTTGTCCTTGCCGACGTGCTCGAACATGCCGACGCTGGTGATGCGGTCGAAGGTGCCGGCCGTGTCGCGGTAATCCTGCAAACGGATCTCGATGCGGTCGGACAGGCCCGCCTGCCTGACGCGTTCGGTCGCCAGGTCGAACTGGTTCTGCGACAGCGTGATGCCCACGCAGCGCGCGCCGAACTTTTCCGCCGCGCGGATGACCAGCGCGCCCCAGCCGCAGCCAATGTCGAGCAAGGTCTGTCCGGGCTGCAGCCGGATCTTGGTCAGGATGTGGTCGATCTTCTTGCGCTGGGCGGTGGCAAGGTCTTCATTGCCATGCTCGAAGTAGGCGCAGGAGTACACCATGCCCGGGTCCAGCCAGAGCCGGTAGAACGCGTTGGATACGTCGTAGTGATACTGGATCGAGGCCTTGTCCGCCGCCTTGGTGTGGGCGAAATGCTGGGCCACCCGTGCCAGTGCGCCACCGGCCTGCGCGCTGGCGGCAGCCGAGAAGCGGTAAGCCACGGCGATGATGTCGCTGAGCGTGCCGTCCAGGTCGATCTTTTCCTGGACATAGGCTTCGCCGAGATTGTCGAGGCTGGGCGTGAGCAGCAGGGGCAGGGCACCCGCCTCGCGTATGGTCAGGGTCACCGCGGGATGATCGAAGCGGCCGAGCGGATACTCGTTGCCGTTCCATAGCCGCAGCCTCACAGGGAGATTGGCCCGGTCGCGCAGATCGGCGATCCAGTGGTCCAGTTGCTTGTCCAGTGCTTGCTTGAAAAACATGCGGCCTCCCTCCTGATGGTTGCGGCACACTCCTCGAACTACAGCACAGGGCAGGCGGGGCCTGCTCCTGGTGGCCGCTTCCTCACAAAACCGGAAAGCGACCCTGACTTACTTTACGACAATTCCTAATTTTGTGCAGTGCGCGGCCTCGGCAACCGGTGGCACCGCGGCACCGCGGCACCGCGGCTCATGGCGCTCAGGGCGACAGACGCACGATTTGCCAGCTGCCGTCCGGCGCCAGGCGGTAGGCGATCCGGTCGTGCAAGCGCGACGGGCGTCCCTGCCAGTACTCGATGCGGGTCGGCACCAGCCGGTACCCGCCCCAGTGCGCCGGCCGCGGCGGGTTATCGCCGAACTTGGCGCGGAAATCCGCTTCGCGCTGCTCCAGCACCGTGCGGTCCGCCACCTCGCGGCTCTGCTCCGAGGCCCATGCCCCGAGGCGCGAGCCGAGCGGACGCGTCGCGTAGTAAGCATCGCTTTCGCTATCGGTAACTTTTTCAACGCGTCCTTCCACGCGCACTTGGCGCTCCAGCTGCACCCAGTGGAACAGCAGCGCCGCGCGCGGGTTGGCGGCAAGGTCCAGGCCCTTGCGGCTTTCGTAGTTGGTGAAGAACGTAAAGCCCTGGGTGTCCATGGCCTTGAGCAGCACAATGCGTGCCGAGGGCTGGCCGTCGGCGTCGACGGTGGCCAGCGTCATGGCATTGGGTTCCGGGAGCTTGGCGTGGATGGCTTCATCGAACCAGCGCTGGAACTGGCTGATGGGATCGGACGCCACGTCGGATTCGGACAGCGATCCGAGTACGTAGGTGCGGCGGAGGTCGGCGAGTTGGGTCATGTCGGATCAGGTATCGAGTCAGCAGGCCGCGCGCGGGGCAAGCATGCACGGCGCCGGCGGCCTGTCTGATTTGAGTATAGCGAAAGCGCAGCGGACCGCATTTGCGCCTAAGCAACTCATGCGCGATGCCGTGGGCGCCTCAGGCCGGCGGCTGGGGAAGCTTGCGGGCCTGGCCACGCGAGTAATAGCCGGCCACGCCCATTGCCCCTGCCATCGACAGGAAAATCGGCAGCATGCCAAGCGCCGTGCCGACCACGCCAAAGGTCAGCGGCCACACCACCTGGCTGGTATTGAGCACGGCCGAGCGCAATCCCAGGGCCTCGCCGGCGCGCCCGGTGGGCGAGGCCGTGTGCAGGATGTTCATGACGTTGGGCTGTGCGCTGCCGAGCGCCAGGCCCAGCAGGAAGGCCAGGCAGCACATCAGCCAGAACTCGGCCGCGAAGGGGTAGAGCAGGTAGGCCACCGCCCCGACCAGCAGCGCGACCCGAATCACCTTCCACTCCGAGAGCCGGCGCGACACCAGCGGCATTGCCACACGGATGGCGAAGGTGGCAATGGCGAAGGCACCCAGCACCCAGCCGACCGACGACGGCGAAAGGCCAACCCGGGTGCCCTGGATGGGAATGAGGAAGGCGTGCAGGTCCCAGGCCGCCGACAGGACCGCGCTGGCGATAAAGACCGCGCGCAACTCCGGGTGGGCAAGCAAGCCCAATGTGGAGTTGCGGGTGCCGTCCACGATGGCGCCGCGCGCGGCGCGCCCGCCGTGTGCCGGCAGCCGCCCGCGCATGAAGTACAGGCCGACCAGCCCTGCGGCCGCTACCGCCACCAGCACAAAGAAAGCCGGGCGGTAGCCAGCGTGCTCGATCACATAGCCCATCATCACCGGGCCCAGCGTGCCGGAGAACGAGAATCCCAGCGCTTGGAGCGTGTAGTTGCGCAGCCGCGTGCCATCGGTGGAAATCTGCCCAATCAGCAACTGCATGGCGACCTGCACCAGCATGAAGCCGACGCCGATCAGCGCGCAGGAAAGGTAGAGTGCCGCGATGCCCGGCCACACCGCCGGCAGCAGCGTGCCCGCGACCACCATCAATGAGCCCGCGGTCATCGGCTTGCGTGGCCCGATCTCGTCGATGCGCTTGCCGGCATGGATCGCCAGCAGCATCGGCAGCAACGCATAAAGCGACATCAGGATGCCGAGCGTGACGGTCGAGGCTTTGAGCGAGAGGGCAAACAGTGAAACCACGACGCGGCTGGCATTGAAGGCTACGTGGTTGCACACCGTTAGGGCGATCAGGCAGCCGATCGGCGGGACGGTGGCATGTAGCGGCGTCATGCAGGGGCGGGGGCTGGAGGGGAAATCGGGAAAAACAAGTGCGGCCGAAACCGCACCCTGAGAAGGACGCCAGCCTCGAAATGCATCGGAGCCAGACATCCGCTTCATGCCACGTATTGGAAACTTCGTTGTAAATGGCCGTTTAATTATGCGGCCGAATGTGGGCGATGCACAACGATGCCTTGCATTGCAATGCACCAAAGTGTTGCGTAATTGCGTCGACGGCGGGATGGGTGTCGCAAGGTGTCGCAAGGTGTCGCAAGCAGGCAACGCCCGGCTTGCAACCGAGCGGCGCACCGCCGGTCAGCCGCCCTGATAGAGCGTATTGCCTGGTGCTGGCCGATCGGGTGCGCCGGGGCGCGACGGTGCAGTGGGCTTGACCGGTGCCGAGGCGGCGGGCGTGGCTTGCGCGTCCGGCGAAGGGGCAGGGCCGGCCGCCTGGCTGGTCTTGCCGGTCTTCGGGTCGCGGTAGGCCTGCCCCGGCGGCGGCGCGGTCGGGCGCGTGCGAATCTCCGCCAGCAGCTTGCCGCACTGGCTGTCGGGCGCAGCCGATAGATCGATCAGGGGCAGGACTGCCGTGGCCACCGGCGCGACCAGCGCCAGTGCCACCACGCCGCCGGCGCGCAAGGCCAGCACGCCGATGTCCGGGCTGACCGAGGGCTTCTTCAGCGTGCCGCCCACATAGAGCGGCGAGCGCAGCGAGAAGATGCGCAGCCCCTTGGAATCCGGCCGCACGGTGAGCGCTAGCCGCTCGCTGCCAAGGTCGATGGCGCCGCTGGTGTCGATCACGGCGTCCTGGGTGTCGATGACGAAGACGCGCGAGCGCGCCACGCCGTTGGTGAAACTGAAATCGCTGACGCCGCAATGGATCTGCACCGGCTTGTCGCCGAACAGCTTGGAGATCACCACGCTGCCCACGTTCAGGCCCATCGCCTCGAGCAGGAACTTGCTGACCGTGCCGTTTTCCACCAGCAGCTTGGCCTCGCCATTGGACGAGCCCAGCAAGGCCGCCACCGAGTTGCCGGTGGCGCTCAGCTTGGCGCTGCCATTGACCTCACCCACGCTGGCGCGCATCGACTCGAACTTCGGGAACAATTGCTTGAGCTGGAGGTGGCGCGCTTTCATGTCGATGGTGGCGGCGAGCGGCTCGCGCTTGCCGTTGAGCTGCAGCGAGGACATCAGGTTGCCGCCGGCCACGCCGAAGTTCAGCGGGTCCAGTGTCAGCACGCCATCGTCGAGCTTGAGGTGGGTGACGAGGTCGGTGATCGGCAGGTCGGCGGTGCGGATGATGCGCTTGCCGGTGAACTTCACGTCGGCGTCGATGCTGTCCCAGCGCTCGGTACGGAACGGCGCCACCGGCAGCGCCTTGTCGGCGGGCTGGCGCACTGTGCTGTCGGATGCTGCCTGCCCGGGCTTGGCGTCCGCACCGATCAGCGGAGCCAGGTCCTCAAAGCGCAGTTGCTTCGATTCCAGTTCGCCCGACAACAGGGCGCGTGGCTGGCGCTGCGTGTAGGTGAGCGAGCCGTTCAGGTCGCTGCCGCCGACGCGCCCGGAAAACTTGTCGTACCGGTACACGGAAGCCCCTTTGCGCAAGGTGGCAACCAGCCGGCCGCGGGTCTCGTAGGGCGGAGTGCTCGGCAGCACGATGCCGGTCAGCGCGTACAGCTTGGCCATGTTGTCGCCGGACAGCTGCAGGTGCATGTCGAGCGCGCCCAGGTGGGCGGGGTTGGTCAGCGTGCCCTCCACGACCGCGCGGGTGTTGCCCACCCGCACATCGGCCTGCAGCGGGAAGGGGTCCTGTGTATCGCGCAGGCTCAGCACGGTGCCGGCCTTGCCGGTGGCGTTGATGGTGGCCTGGTTGTAGCGTCCCGTGGCCTTCCAGCGCAGGCCATAGCGCTGGCCGGCGCTGCCGGGCTGGCCGACGGCGCCGGCCGTGCCGGATGCCGGGGGCGCGATCAGGGCGCCGTCGCGGGTCTTGTCGTAGAGGGCGGCGTCGCCGATGGTGTCCAGGCGCGCCTGCAGCTCAATCTTCATTGCCTTGTCGTCCAGCGCCAGGTCGCCGCGCGCCAGCGAGATCTCGCCGATGTCGAGCCGCCATGGCGATGGCGCCTTGCCGGCGGGCGTGACGAAGGTCCAGTTGTTGCGCTGGTCGGCCAGACGCTCCAGCCAGACCGCGGGGCTGTCGACGGTAATGCTGGGGATCGAGATCTGGTGGGAGAGCAGGGGCAGCGGGCGTAGCACGAAGATCAGCTCGCGCACGGTGGCAAAGTTGGCCTCCTGTGCCCATTCCGGGTTGCCGACGGTGATATCCCGGGCAGACAGGCGTGGCCAGGGGACCCAGGTGTGCCAGCCGGTCTCGCCCTCGGCGCTGCGCCAGGTCAGGGTGAGGTCGCCATTGACGGCAAAGGGCCGGCCGATGGCCTCGGTAACCTTCTGGTTCAGCCACGGCTTGAGGCGGTTCCAGTCGAAGGTCAGAATGATCACGACAAGCGCCGCGATCAGCACCAGCGGTGTCAGTACACTCCAGAGAACGGCCTTGCGGCGCAGGGGCATGGGATCGGTTTCCTGGTTGGCGCCGGCAGCCGCGCGCACTCTGCGAGACAATGCGGCGGTCGAACCACTGCTGTGGGTATTGTATAGTTGCGCGCCCCGCTCCCCTGTCGGCGCTTGGCTGACAAGGTGCGGCAACGCGCGCTTTTCCCCCGCAGTGTCCTCCAATTCAGCCAGCTTCGAGCGTAGAAATGAGCAACCCCGTCCCCGCAATCTCCACCCAGCCGGAACCGGAGCTGGCGCAACTGCCGCCGGCCCTTACCCACGAGAGCCCGGAGGATGACGACTACCACCGCCGCTTCGGCGGCGTGGCGCGCCTGTACGGCGCGGCGGGCCTGGCGCGGCTGGAGGCGGCCAGCGTTTGCGTGGTCGGCATCGGCGGGGTGGGCAGCTGGGCGGCCGAGGCGCTGGCGCGCAACGCGGTCGGCCGCGTCACGCTGATCGATCTGGACCATATCGCGGTATCCAACACCAACCGCCAGATCCACGCGCTGGGCGACGCCTATGGCCGCGCCAAGGTGCAGGCCATGGCGGAGCGCATGGTGCAGATCAACCCGCGCTGCCGGGTAACCGAGGTGGACGATTTCGTGACCCCGGAGAATCTGGTCGAACTGCTCGACGGGCACGACTACATCATTGATGCGATCGACTCGGTCAAGGTCAAGATCGCCATGCTGGGCTGGGCCCGCCGCGTGGGCCGGCGCATCATCACCTGCGGCGGCGCCGGCGGCCAGCTCGACCCGACCCGCATCCGCGTGGTGGACTTTTCCCGCACCGTGCAGGACCCGCTGCTGGCCAAGGTGCGCTCCACCCTGCGCAAGGACTGGGGCTGGCCGCGCAACCCCAAGCGCAAGTTCGGCATCGACGCGGTCTTCTCCGACGAGCCGCTGCGCTATCCGGAGCCCGAGCAGCAGTTGTGCGAGATCGACGAGGCCCCGCAAGCCGCGCCAGGCACCTCGGCTGAGCCGCCGGCCGGCCCGCAGGGCCTGGCCTGCGCCGGCTTCGGCTCCTCGGTGGCGGTCACCGCGGTGTTCGGGATGGTGGCGGCGTCCAGCGTGCTGGCCGCCCTCACGGCGCCGGACGTTTCGACGGCGCCGGATTGAGCATCGCGGCGGCTGGCTACGCCGCGAGCGTGGCCAGCAGGGCGTTCAGCGCGGCGTCGTCCGGCGCCGTATTGTCGAAGTAGGCCAACTCGGGGTACTGCGCCGGCTCGGGCATGAAGCGCCGGGTGCGGTAGTCGTCCCAGTGCGCCAGCTTGTAGGCATCGTTTGGATTGGCACGCTTGACGATGCGCGCATGCGCCTCGTTCTCCGGCAGGTGCACCCACAGGGTGCGCACGATGGTGCCGGCGGGCACGTGCAGCCATTCGGGATCGTGCAGCAGGTGGTCGCGCACCTCGCGCGATAGCGGGCCCACCACGATCACGCTGATGCCCAGGGCGAGGTTCTCCCGCGCGGTATCCAGCAGGCCATGATATTCCGCATTGCGCAGGTACTTGAGGTAGGTCGGGCTGTCGCGGTCGTTCGGGTCCCCAGTCAGCGCGCCCATTGCGGCGGCGCTATAGCCGCCGTAGAGCGTGTCCTTGTCGAGCAGGCAGAACGGCTCGCCGGTGGCCTGCATCAGTGGGCCGATCAGGCGGTGGGCCAGGGTGGTCTTGCCGGTGCCGGCATGGCCGCAGAAGAAGAGCAGTCGGGGCATGGGAAGCCAGGAATCAGCCTGGTGCGGTGATGGAGCCAGCCCTGAGCATACCCTGCGCGTGCCGCCGGCCTTGGCGGCGCTGCGGTTTGTCCTGGATCAGTCCGGGCCGCCGCGGATTCGGTATCCTTGCGGTTTTCGCGATGTTGTCCCTTCCGATATGACCGATTCCTCTTCGCCTGGCACCGCCACGCTGGCCCCCGACCTGTTGTTGGGCGAGCCGGTCACCGATGCCACCCACGCCGAATTCGTCCAACTGCTGGATGCCGCCACGCGCGCCGACGATGCGGGCTTCCTGGCAGCCCTGGACGAGTGGATCGACCACACCCGCCATCATTTCGGCCAGGAAGAAGCGTGGATGGAGGCGATGGCCTTCGGCCCGCAGCATTGCCACCGCGGCGAGCACGAGCAGGTGCTGGCGGTGGCCGGTGCGGTGCGCGACAAGGTGGCCGAGGGCGACCTGGCGCTGGGCCGGCGGCTCTTGTCGGAGCTGCCCGGCTGGTTCGACCAACACGTGAAGGCGATGGACGCGATGATGGTCAACCACATGCGCGAGAACGGCTTTAGCCTGATCGAGGCGCCCTCGGAGCAGGCGGGCTAAATGGCCTGGATGGCCTGGATGGCCTAGATTGCCTAGCTGGCGTCGGCGGCAGCCCGGTCCAGCACGACAAAGTGCTTGCGCACCGGTTCGAGCACCTCGAACAGGCCGGTGAAGCCGGCCGGGATCACGCAGGCGTCGCCGGGCCCGAATTCACGGGCGTTGCCCGCGTCGTCGCTGATGCGCAGGCGGCCGCTGATGACATGGAAGAACTCCTCCTTGCCAGCCGGAAACGCAATGCGCCACGCGCCCGGCTCGCAAGCCCAGATGCCGCACTCGAAATCGCCCTGGCTGGCGCTGTAGTGCGTCCAGGTGGTGCGGTCCGGGTTGCCGGCAACCAGCCGGTCCGGGCGTGGGCGATCGTGGCTGGGAAGCGGTTCGGGGTCGGTCTGGAAGTCGATCAGGCGGGGCGGGGAGGCAGTCACGGCGTAACAGGGCGGTTGCAGGGAAATAAAACGGCGGGCCCGGCCCGCCGCGTTCACCCGCCAGTTTAATTGAGCGCCGAGGCCAGCAGCCGGCGATAGCGCGACACCACGTCAGGCTGGTCGCTCATCAGCTTGAATACCGACAGCATGGCCGTGCGGCCGATATCGTCCTCGAAGGTGCGATCCGTGCGCGCGATGGCCAGCAGTTGCTCCAGCGCCGGCTCATATTGCCGATGCGCGATCAGCGCGCGCGCCAGGTCCAGCCGCGCCTGCAGGTCACCGGGGGCGTCGGCGACACGGGCCGCCAGGGTGGCCGCGTCGGGCAGGTCCGAGGCACCGCGCATGGCCTCGATCCGGGTGCAGAGCGCAGCGTAGCCGTCCTCCTGGGCCGCGTTGGGGGACAACATGCCGAACTCCGACTGGGCCTGGTCCAGCGCATCCTCGTCCAGCAGGAAACCGATGTATTCAAGGCGAGCGGCATCAAAGCCAGGATCGAATGCCAGCGCCGCCTGGAACGCCGACCTGGCCGCCTCGCGGTCGCCCGCGCCGGCAGCGTCGCGGGCAGCACGCAGGGCCACCCTGCCCGGGTCGGGCATCACCCGGGCAACAAACTCGCGCAGCCCGGATTCCGGCAGCACGCCGGTGAACTGGTCCACCGCCTGGCCGTCGGCGAACGCCACCACGTGGGGAATGCTGCGCACGCCGAAATGCGATGCCAGCTCCTGGTTCTCATCCACGTTCACCTTGGCCAGCCGCCATTTGCCGGCCGCCTCGCCCTCAAGCTTTTCCAGCATCGGCCCCAAGGTGCGGCAAGGGCCGCACCACGGGGCCCAGAAATCCACCAGCACGGGGATGTGGCGCGACGTCTCGATCACGTCGGCGTCAAAATTCTGCAGGGTTACGTCGCTCATGGCTTGGCCTCGGAGTGTGGAACGCCGGCGCGAATGGCTCCACTCGCGCAAAGACGTCTTGTGTCTCATATTGGGACCGCCCCGCCGAATGCAACCTTTGCACGCCGCGCGGCATGGATGCCGGTGCAGGCAAGGGTAAGCGATGGATTGAAAAAAGAACGGTCGTTCGGTTATATTGCTTGACTGATTGCTGGTTTCGACAAATTCATCTCTCGCCTCGCATCCAAGACCAGGTCGGATAGACCGCACAGGAGACCTTTATGCAGACCCCCCAGCCCGCGCGCCCGCATTTCCAGTTCTGGCCCAAGCGCGTGCCCACCAAGATCGTGCTGCCGGAGACCTCGCTCTGGTACAACCTGGTGGTCTCCGCCCATCGCTACGCCGACAAGGCGGCCATCCGGTATTTCGGCAACGCCATCACCTTCCGGGCGCTGGAAGCCCAGGCCAGCGCCATGGCGGGCTGGCTGCAGCAAAAGGCTGGCGTGAAGAAGGGTGACCGGGTGCTGCTGTATATGCAGAACTGCCCGCAGTTCATCATTGCCTATTACGCGATCCTGCGCGCGGATGCCGTGGTCGTGCCGGTCAATCCGATGAACCGGTCTGAGGAGTTCAAGCACTACATCACCGACGCGCAGGCCAGCGTGGCGATCTGCAGCGCGGATCTGGCCATGGGCGCCGAGCAGGCCAATAACGAGTTGCCGCCCGAGCAGCGCCTGCAGCACCTGCTGGTCACGCAATACAGCGATGCGCTGCCGGCCAGCTACGAGAACCCCGAAGACGCTCCAGGCGCCTGGCTGACCACGCAGCATCCGCTGCCGGCCGGCGCCACCCCCTGGGCCGAGGCGCTTGCCGCGCAACTGGTGCCTGGCCCGCATACCGCGGGCCCGGACGATATGGCGGTGATGCCCTACACCTCGGGCACCACCGGCTTTCCCAAGGGTTGCATCCACACCCACCGCTCCGTCATGCATAACGTGATCGGCGGCGGCATCTGGAGCGGTAGCGGCGCGGAATCGACGATCCTGGCGGTGCTGCCACTGTTTCACGTGACCGGCATGCAGTACGGCATGAACGGCCCGATCTACAGCGGAGCTACCGTGGTGATGCTGCCGCGCTGGGACCGCGAAGTCGCGGGCCGGCTGATCTCGCGCTTCCAGATCACGCACTGGACCAACATCCCGACCATGGTGATCGACTTCCTGGGCAGCCCGAACCTGGACCAGTTCGACCTGTCGAGCCTGCGCTATATCGGCGGCGGCGGCGCGGCCATGCCGCAGGCGGTAGCAGAGCGCCTGAAGCAGCAGTTCGACCTTAATTACATTGAAGGCTATGGCCTGTCCGAGACCATGGCGCCGACCCACAGCAATCCGGGCGAGCGGCCCAAGCTGCAGTGCCTGGGTGTGCCCACCTTCAATACCGACGCGCGCGTGATCGACCCGGTCACGCTCAAGGAAGTGGCGGTCAACGAGACTGGCGAGATCATCGTGTGCGGCCCGCAGGTGTTCAAGGGCTACTGGGGCAAGCCGGATGCCACGCGCGATGCCTTCATCGAGTTCGAGGGCAAGACCTTCTTCCGTACCGGCGACCTGGGCCGCATGGACGAAGAGGGCTACTACTTCATCACCGACCGGCTCAAGCGCATGATCAACGCGTCGGGCTTCAAAGTGTGGCCGGCAGAGGTGGAGAACTTGCTGTACAAGCACCCCGACGTGCAAGAGGCCTGCATCATCGGCACGCGCGATGCGTATCGTGGCGAAACCGTGAAGGCGGTGGTGGTGCTCAAGACGCATGCCAAGGGCAAGACCACGCCCGAGGAAATCATCGAATGGGCCAAGGAAAACATGGCGGCCTACAAGTACCCGCGTGTGGTGGAGTTTGTCGACGCGCTGCCCAAGTCGGGCACGGGCAAGGTGATGTGGCGCGCGCTGCAGGAAAGCGAGAACGCGCGCAGCGCGGAGTCGAAGCCAGCGGCCTGAGTGGCCCGAGCGGGTAGCGTCGCATCGGCGGGATGCGCGGGCACGTCCGTGCCCGCGTCAGTGCCCGCGCACGCGCACCAGCATCTTCACCATGGTCTTGTAGCTGCGCTCGCGGGCGTGCCGGGTTGGGGTGGTGCCATCCCGGTCGGCAAGGTTGGCGTCCGCGCCCGCATCCAGCAGCAACTGCACGGTGTCTTCATACCGCGCGCTGCCGTCGCCCATGACGATGGTCTCCAGCAAGGCGGTCCAGCCCTGGCGGTTGATATGGTCGACCGCCACACCGGCTTTCAACAATACCTTCACCACTTCGGTATTGCCATGCTCGCACGCGGCGATCAGGGCGGTGTTGTCGTAGCTGTCCGTGCTGTTGAGGTCGGCCCCATGCGCCAGCGCCAGTTGCACCAGCTCGAGCTGCCCGGTGGCCGCGGCCAGCAGGAAGGGGCTGTTGGATTCCATGTCCTTGCGGTTGACATCGGCGCCCGCCGCCACCAGCGCCTTGGCTACCTCGGTATGGCGGCTATAGACCGCCACCAGCAAGGCACTGCGGCCGCGTTCGTCGGCGGCCTGGGCGGAAGCGCCCGAAGCCAGCAAGCGCTTGACCAGTTCGAGATCTCCCAGCGTTGCCGCGGCAAGGAGATTGCGGTCGAGCCCGCCAACGCCATCGTGCGCGGCAGCGGCGGAGCCCGCAGAGCCTTGCCCATGCGAGCGCGGCGATGACTGGGCCGGGCCATTGCTGGCAGGGCGCGCTGCCAGCGTCGATCCGCCGGGTCCGGCCAGCAGCGCGCCGCCCATCAGCAATCCGGTCAGCCCCAGCACTTCGGCAAGCACCAGTCGGCGGGGGCGGGCAGCAGGGCGTGGCATCCTGGTCGATCCTGGGTCAGGCGGGTTCGCTGACAGCCTGTGCGGCCGTGGCATCCGTATCCTGCAGCCGGCGCCAGAGCCGGCCCAGGTAGGGGTCGTCGACCCCGTTGGTGGCAAGGCCAAGCAGCGTCTGTTGCAGGTACTCGCGGGCCGGGCCATACAGGCCACAGGCGTGGCGCAGGCAGGCCACCACGCGGTCGTCCGGCAAGCGTCCGGCATAGGCTTCGTGCTCGCGGTTCATCACGAAGGCCAGGGCGCGCTGCCGCGGGCTGCCGTTCATCTTCACATTGAGCCAGCGGGGATGGTAGGCGCCGGTCAGCATCTCGCGGCGCCACAGCAGACGGAATTCCTGCTCGATCATGTGATGGGGGATGCGGAAGACGACGCCCTGGCACGAGCCGCCGCGGTCCAGCGCGAGCACCAGGCCCGGGTCGTCCCAGGTGCCGCGATTGATGCGCGAGTACAGGTAGAAGCCGCGGTGGTAGCCATGCACGGTAGCCAGCTGGCGGTCCGTGTGAATCACCATCGGGTTCCAGATCAGCGAGCCATAGCCGAACAGCAGGACATCGCCGGCCAGCCCGGGCGTATCCGGCCGCTGGTCCAGCGTAGCGCGCAGAGAACGCTCGAAAGCTTCTTCGGGAAGTAGCGAGGAAGCCACCGGCGTGCTGCAAAGAGAAGCACGCAGCCGATCTGTTTCGAGATCTTGTCGGGTGATGGCCATGATGCAAGCATAATCCAAAGCTGCGCGGCAGGCGGCATGGAAACCACATGGCACGCAGAAATGTCTGTAAGGTCCGGCAGGCTGTATGCGACTGACAACGGTCAGGCAGCCTTCGGAGGTCCAGCATGCACAAGCATCTCGAACAATGGGCGCAGGCCAATGCCATCGCGCACCGGGCAGCCGGGCCGCGCACCCCATCGCGGAAATCCTGCAAGCCCAGGTCTTGGCCTGTGCGCTGGGCACCGGTGCTGATGCTCGCCGCGCTGGCCGGCCCGGTGCGCGCGACGGCAGGCTCCGTGCCGGCAGCATGCCTGCACGACAGCCCGCCCCAGCGGCTAGCGCTGATCGAGCTCTACACCTCGGAGGGCTGTAGCAGCTGTCCGCCGGCCGATCACTGGCTCGGCACGCAGGCCGCTCGGCTGCCGGCCTCGCAGGCACTAGCGCTGGCGCTGCACGTCGACTACTGGGACAGCCTGGGCTGGCGCGACCGCTTTGCCAGCCCGGTGTTCACCGCTCGCCAGCGCACGCTGGCGGGCGCCGTCGGCAGTCATACGGTATATACGCCCGAGGTGTTTGTCGGCGCGCGCGAGCAGCGCCGCTGGCACGATGCAGGCGAGGTCGCGGCGCGCGTCGCCGAGATCAACGCGCAAGCGCCCGGCGCCTCGCTTCGGCTGGGCTGGCAGGCGCTCTCCGCCGGGCAAGTGCAGGTCGAGCTGAACGTGACGCCCGCGGCCCGCTCCGGGCCACTGCAGGCCTATGCCGCGCTGGTCGAGGACGGGCTGGTGTCGTCGGTGAAGGCCGGCGAGAACCAAGGCGCCACGCTGCATCATGAGCGTGTCGTGCGGCTCTGGCTGGGCCCCTTCGCGGTGCCGGCCGAGGGGCTGGCCTGGTCGGGCAGCGTGCCGCTGCCAACCGGGGCCGACCCGCACAAGCTGGCCTGGGTTGCCTTCGCGCAGCAGCCCGGCGCCGAGGTGGCGCAGGCGGTGCTGGCGCCGCGCTGCGAATTGTCTGGCTGACGCAGGGATTCCTGTCGCGGACTGGCACTATCTGCCGGGCAAGGTGGCGGTATCGCCTGCTATGTCTTTACAATGGGGCATCAACCAGGAGAACAGGCTATGGCGCGCACGCTCACGGTAGTTTTCGGTACCGGCAAGGAATTTGGCTTCACCATTGGCGACGCAGAGTTGGCGGCGGTCACCGAGGATGCTGGCTGGCGCTGGTTCGACCGCGAGTACGCCGAGCTCGATTGCCAGGCCTCCAGTCCGGTCGGCAAAGTGCTGGTGATCGACAAGATCCTCAGCGTGGCCAAGTTCTCCGGCGAGCAGCGCTTCAGCGGCGATGCCGCGTGGGCCCAGAACTACGCCCGCCACGCTGCCCGCCTGCTGGACCGCGACAAGGTCCGGGTCGACGTGGGCAACGCCGCGATCAGTTTCTGATCGCGGCCTGTCCGCGGCGCAATGCAAAGAGGGGCGCCGGTGGGCGCCCCTCTTTCTTGTGCGATCCGCGCAAGGTGCGGATGGATGCGATCGGCCGCTGCCGCAGCGGCGGCCAGGCGATCAGACCGCCAGCAGTTCCACTTCGAACAGCAGCGTGGCGTTGGGCGGGATCACGCCGCCCGCGCCGCGCGCGCCGTAGCCCAGCTCGGCCGGGATCACCAGGCGGCGGGTGCCGCCAACCTTCATGCCTTGCACGCCTTCATCCCAGCCGCGGATGACGTGGCCGGCGCCCAGCGGGAACACGAACGGGTCGTTGCGGTCCTTGCTCGAGTCGAACTTGCGGCCGGCTTGCTCGTTTTCGTAGAGCCAGCCGGTGTAGTGCACCGTGACATGCTTGCCTGCCGTGGCTTCGGCGCCTTCGCCGGTGACGGTGTCTTCAAATTGCAGGCCGGAGGGAGTGGTATTCATGGATGGCTTCCTTGTGCTGTATCAGCGAGGGTCACGGGTTCGGTGAGGCCGGCGGCAAACCGGCCGCACCGGGCGGATTGGTTGAACGGGTTTGGCTCAGCCCGCGGGCTGTTGCAGGACTTCGAGCGTGATGCGGACGTTGTGGTCGTCGTCGCTGACCCAGATCTCGCTATCCTGGATTGTCACCGACAGCCGCATGGCGCGCTGGGCCAGGGCAGCAAGTGCTTCTACCGCCTCGGCCGGCACATTGTAAATGGTCACGTTGCGCAGCTTGCCCGCCTTGCCGGCCATGCCCTTCCACCATTCACGCGCGCTCGCACCATTGTAGGTGAACACGGTGACGCGATCGGCACGGGCCGCGGCGCGCTTCAGGCGCGATTCGTCGGGCTGGCCCAGCTCGATCCAGTGTGCGATGTCGCCGGTGAGGGTCTTTTCCCACAGGTCCGGCTCGTCGGGCTCGTCCAGGCCGCGGGTGAAGGTCAAGGTATCGCTGGCTTCGCAGGCAAAGGCCAGCAGCCGCACCATCATGCGCGCGTCGTTTTCCGACGGGTGCTTGGCAATGGTCAGGGCGTGGCTGCCGTAGTAGGGCCGATCCATGTCGGAGACGGACAGTTCGGCCTTGTAGATGGTGGATTTAAGAGCCATGAAGGAAGCGGGGGCGGCAAAGGCTGCGAGAAGCGAAAGGCCGCATCATACGTGAATCGGGCGGGGCGATCTCGCGCCGGACTTTCAAGTGCGCGCTCAGGCGCCCACGGCGCGTAGCGCGATCGTGCTCAGCCGGTTGGCAAAGCCGGGATGGTTCTGCCAGGCCTCGCCCAGCAAGTGGCCGGTATCTGGCAGGTCGATCACCTCCACGCGCTCGGCCAGGCCGGCGCGTTCGGCGAGCGTATCGGCGATGCCGGGCGGAATGACCGCATCCTCGGCGCCGCGCACCAGCGTCAGGCGGCCGCCGAACCCGGCAATGAGGTCGAAGGCGAGCGAGGCGCGCCAGCTGCCGGGGGTGCGCAGCACTGCCGTAAAGGCCGGGCCGAACGGGAGTTCGAACGCGGCCGGGTCATAGGCGGCGCCCACCAGCGTCAGCAGCCGCCCGATATGGTTGCGCCGGTCGGCGGCCAGCCGCACGGCGATTTCCCCGCTCATGCTGATACCGATCACGGCCCGGGGGGCGGTGCCGTCAAGGTGCGCCAGCGCCGCCTGGGCCTCGCGCAGGCGCTTGGCCAGCGAGTTGGGCGTGCGCGCCGAGCTTTCGCCGTGGCCGGAAAAATCGATGGCAACGCTGCCCACGCCCCGCGCGGCAAGCGCCTGGCGCAAGGCCAGCCAGCGCGCGCGGTGGCTGGTGCCCGCGCCGTGCAGCAGCAGGCAGCTCGCGCCGTTGCCGGCGTCGATGCGGTCGGCGGCCAGCGTTTCGGCGCCGGCCTCGATGTCAAAGCGCAGGGGCGTGCTCACGGTGGGCCTGGCGGCGCTTCAGCGGGATTTCTTGTAATCGCTCAGGTAGTAGCGCAGCAGCGCCGACGCCAGCGTCAGGCAGAGAAAAGCGAGGGCAATCACCATGGCGTGCCCGGCGGGGCTGTCGATCTGTCCCGACAGGGCCAGGCTGGCCAGCCAGCTGCCTACCGGCAGGATCATCAGGGGCACCAGCAGCGCGCGGCGCCCATAGGTGCGCAGCGCCCACGCGGGGAAATTGCGCAGGAAGGCCATCGGGATGCTGCAGATCAGGCAGGCGCCCGCGGCGGCTAGCGAGGCCGCCACCACATCCCCAACTTGAATCGTGATCATTGTTCTCGGGTTCCCCGTTCAGGAGGGGGCCGGGAAAGGGCCGGCCGGAAAAATGCAAACCGCTGATTCTACAGAAGAATTCCGGTTTTCAGGTGCCGCTGGGCCGACATGTCGCAGCGGCAGGAAGGCGAACGTGACGTGGCTGTCACTCCAGCGCCGGCAGTGCCGGCGTGGCTTCCACCGACAGGGTCAGAACCACTGTATCACCCACGTCCGGCAGGAAGCGCGTCATGCCAAACGCGCTGCGCGACAGCACGGCGCGGAAGTCTCCGCCGCACACGTGGCGCTTGATGCCGAACAGGGAGATCTCGCCGCAGCTGAAGCGCTCGGCTTCCAGCCGCAGCGGCTGCGTGACGCCGTGCAGGGTCAGCTCGCCTTCCACGGCCACCAGCCGGTCCCCGTCCCGCACGAAGCGATTCGCGCGTAGCCGGACCACGGGAAAATTCTGGGCATCGAGAAACTGGGCTGAGCGCAGGATGCCGTCCAGCGTGCGGTTGCCGGAATCGACCGAGTCGGCATCGACCGTGAAATCGATCGCGCCGCTGCCGCTGGCTTCGTCAAAGCTGATGCGGCCATCGATCTTGCCGAAGCGCCCGCGCACCGAGGTCCGCTCAAAGTGGCTGGCGGCGAAGTACACCGTGGTGTGCGTCGGGTCCACCGCGAAGTTGACAGGCTCAGCCTGCACCGCGCCAGGCAGGCACGGCGCCAGCAGGCAGAGCGCGCAAGCGACAGTTGTCGAAAGCCGCATGATGCGTGTCCTTAGTGGACGAACACCGGCAACAGGAAGATACCGATCACCGACAGGAAGCCGATGGTCCAGCACAGCGTGCGCAAGGTGGCGCGATCTGCAAGGTAGCACACGGTGTACAGGATGCGCGCGGCGAGGAAGACCAGCGCCAGTTCATCGATGCGCGCCGCCGGTGCTTGCAGGTGCGTGGCGCACAGCACGGCCGCGGCGAAGAAGGGGAAGGCCTCGAAGTGATTGCGGTGCGCCATGTCGGCGCGCCGCGCGCGCCCGCCCTGCTTTTCCAGCCAGCCGCGCGGGTCGTGGTTGTCGTAGGCGTGTCCGCTCGCCTTGGCCACGCCTACCGTCACGACGGGCAGGATCCCCGCCAGCAGCACACACCAGAATGCGATCGGCATTGTCATTTCCTTTGCTTGGAGGAAAACGCCCGGCGACCGGACTGGGCGGCCGCCGGGCGTGCTCGCGAACGCGACGGCCTCAGGCCGCCACCACGCGGATTTTCACACCAGCCACGCTGACCACCTGGCCGGCGCGGATCTTGGCGGTCTTGCGCGATTCCACCGCGCCGTCGACCGAGACTTCACCGGCCGCCACCAGCGCCTTGCCGGCGCCGCCGCTATCGCACACGCCGGCGACCTTGAGGAGGTCGTTCAGGGCGATATGCTCGCCCTCCAGCGGGAAGGTTACGGTTTGCATGGGCCTATTTCCCCCAGCTGTCGCGCAGCCCGACGATGCGGTTGAAGACCGGCTTGCCCGGCTTCGAATCCACGCGGTCGGCGACGAAGTAACCCTGGCGCTCGAACTGGAAGCGATCCTCCGGAGCGGCTTGCGCCAGGCCGGGTTCCAGGTAGGCCGTGACGATCTTCTTCGAGTCCGGGTTCAGCGCGTCGAGGAAGTTCTTGCCGCCGGCGTCCGGGTTCGGGTCGTTGAAGAGGCGGTCATACAGCCGCACTTCGGCTTCATAGGCATGCGCCACACTGACCCAATGGATGTTGCCCTTGACCTTGACGCTGTCCGCGCCCGGCGTGCCGCTGCGGGTCTCGGGCAGGTAGTTGGCGTGCACGGCGATGACCTTGCCGTCGGCGTCGCGGTCCACGCCCGTGCATTCGATCACGTAGCCGTGGCGCAGGCGCACCTTGCTGCCCGGGGTGCCGTCCTCCTTGGGCGCGAACAGGCGGAAGTAGCCCTTGGGCGGCGCTTCGCTGAAGTCGTCGCGCTCGATCCACAGCTCGCGCGTGAGCGGGAAGACGCGCATGCCGAGCTCCGGCTTCTTCGGATGCACCGGCGCCGTGCAGTCGTCGCTCTGGCCTTCGGGGTAGTTGTCCAGGATCAGCTTGAGCGGGTCCAGCACGGCGGCGCCACGCGCGGCGCGCGCGTCGAGGTCGTCGCGCACGGCGCCTTCCAGCGTGCTCATGTCGATCCAGCTATCGGACTTGGCCACGCCGATGCGCTCGCAGAACAACTGGATCGATTCGGGCGTAAAGCCGCGGCGGCGCACGCCCACGATGGTAGGCATGCGCGGATCGTCCCAGCCGTCCACGCGGTTTTCAGTGACCAGTTGCAGCAACTTGCGCTTGCTGGTGATGGCGTAGGTCAGGTTCAGGCGGGCGAACTCATACTGGTGCGGCAGCGGCTCGCTGAACACGCCGCATTCGCGCAGCTGCGCCAGCACCCAGTCGTACAGCGGGCGGTTGTTCTCGAACTCCAGCGTGCACAGCGAATGTGTGATGTTTTCCAGCGCGTCCGAGATGCAGTGGGTGAAGTCGTACATCGGGTAGATGCACCACTTGTCGCCCGTGCGGTGGTGATGCGCGTGGCGGATCCGGTAGATCACCGGATCGCGCATCACGATGTTGGGCGCGTTCATGTCGATCTTGGCGCGCAGCACGTGCTCGCCGTCGGCGTACTTGTCGTCGCGCATGTCGCGGAACAACTGCAGGTTTTCCTCGACGCTGCGGTCACGGTACGGCGAAGGCGTGCCCGGGCGGGAGAAGTCGCCGCGGTTGGTGGCGATCTGCTCGGCGCTTTGGCTATCCACGTAGGCGACGCCGCGCTCGATCAGCTTTTCGGCGAAGGCGTAGAGCTGGTCGAAGTAGTCGCTGGCGTAATACAGGTGCGGCTGCTTGCTGCCGTCCTTGGCCGTGGTGTCCCAGCTGAAGCCGAGCCAGTGCACCGCGTCGATGATGGAATCGACGTATTCGGTGTCTTCCTTGACCGGGTTGGTGTCGTCGAAGCGCAGGTGGCAGCGGCCGCCGAAATCGCGCGCCATGCCGAAGTTCACGCAGATGCTCTTGGCGTGGCCGATATGCAGGTAGCCATTGGGCTCCGGCGGGAAGCGGGTGATGACGGGGGGCAACGGCTCGCCCTGGGCATCCTGGCGGCCGGCGTAGGTGCCGGCGGTGAGGTCCTGGTCGATGATGCTGCGCAGGAAATTGGATGCGGCGGTCGTGCTGTCGTTGGCTTTGGGGTCGTTGCTCATGGTGGCGCCGGTGGGCGGTTAAGTCAGGAGGCGGGGCGGCGGCCGGAGTCTGGCGCGCAGCCTGCCGCGCTGCTCGATTGCATGGCGGAATGCCGGATCGGGTGATTTTACCGTGCCGGGGACCAGAGTCGTGCAAACTCCGCGCACGGGCGCAAAAACACCCGGCACGGCCTAGGATGGAGAGAGCGCACCCGCCCTGTGGAGCCTTGCCGCCATGCCGACGCCAACGATTTCCCAAGCCACCCGCCCAACCCCGCTGGAGGCCGTCGCCGGGCTCTGGCTGGCCGCCGGGCTGCCAGCCGCAGCCCTGGACCGGCTGCAGCTCAGCGGTGCCGATCCGGTGCTGCCGTCGTCGTTCGCCGTGGGCACGGCCGCCCAGGCCAGCCTGGGCGCGTCGGCGCTGGCCGCCGCCATGCTGTGGCAGCAGCGCAGCGGGCGCTGGCAGGACGTGGCCGTCGACATGCGCCACGCCGTGGCCGAGTTCCGCAGCGAGCGCTACCTGCGCGTGGGCGGCGAGCCCGCGCCGGAGTTCCGCGACAAGGTGTCTGGCCTGTACCGCTGCGGCGACGGCCGCTGGGTACGCGTGCATGCCAATTTTCCCCATCATCGGGACGGCGTGCTGCGCATCCTGGGCTGCCCGCACGATCCCGCCGCGGTGCGCTCATCCTTGCAGAAATGGGACGCCGAGGCCTTCGAGGCCACGGCCTCCGAGGCCGGCCTGGTCGTGGCCGCCCTGCGCAGCTTCGACGAGTGGGACCGCCATCCGCAGGGGCAGGCGTTGCACGGCATGCCGCCACTGACCATCGAGCGCATCGGCGAAGCGCCGCCGCAGCCGCTTGCCGCGCTGCCCGCGGCCGGCGCGCGCCCGCTGTGCGGCGTGCGCGTGCTGGATTTCACCCGCGTCATCGCCGGGCCGGTAGCCGGACGCACGCTGGCCGCGCACGGAGCCGATGTGCTGCAGGTGAGCGCGGCCCACCTGCCCAGCATCGCCCCGCTGGTGATCGACACCGGGCGCGGCAAGCGCGCCTGCCAGCTGGACCTGCGCGACCCCGACGACAAGCGCGCGCTGCACAAGCTGCTGCACGGCGCCGACGTGCTGATCCAGGGCTATCGCCCGCAGGGGCTGGCGGAGTTGGGGGTGGGGCCGGAGGCGGTGGCCCGCGCCCGCCCGGGCATTGTCTATGTGACGCTAAGTGCCTATGGACATGTGGGCCCCTGGGCTGGCAAGCGCGGCTTCGATTCGCTGGTGCAGACTGCCAGCGGTTTCAATCAGGCCGAGGCGTTCGCGGCGCGCAGCGAGGAGCCACTGCCGCTGCCGGCGCAAGTGCTGGATCATGCGGCTGGCTACCTGCTGGCGCTGGGCGCCATGGCCGGGCTGCATCGCCGTGTGGCCGAGGGCGGCAGCTGGCATGTGCGGGTGTCGCTGGCGCAGGTAGGCCAGTGGTTGCGCGGCCTGGGCCGGGTCGAGGGCGGGTTGCAGGCGCCGGACCAGTGCTTTGAGGACGTGGAAGACCTGCTGGTGACGTTGCCGTCGGGCTTTGGCGAACTGCGCGCGGTGTCGCACGCGGGACGCTTGTCCGAGACGCCCGCGTACTGGGCGCTGCCGTCGGTGCCCCTGGGCACGCATGCGCCTGAGTGGCTGCCGCGCGCCTGAGCAGCGCATGGGCTGGGTTCGAAGCTGGCCGTGAGGGGGGCTTCGGGCGTTCTTCAGGCGCCAGTCATGCGCGCCATCCAGTCCGCCATGTCGCGCTCGATGGGGTTGCCTTCCCGCTGGGCCGCGAGAATGCGGACGCGGTCGCCCTCCGGGCGGTTCTGGCTGAGCTTGAACTTGGCTTCGATGCGCGTGGGCACGATGCGCAGGCCCACGATGGCGCCCAGCATTTTCTGCTGGAAATCCTCCGGCAGCGCACGCCACTGTGCAGCGTAGCCGGGCTCGTTCTGCGCGATCAACCGCTTGAGCAGCGCATCCTTGGCGCCGGCGTCATGGATGGTGGCGATCTCTGCGTACACATGCACGGCCACGTAGTTCCAGGTCGGCACCGACAGCTTTTGTTCGTACAACGATGGCGACACATAGCCATGCGGCCCCTGGAACACCAGCAGGGCGCTTGGCGTCTGCTCCAGCCAGCGCCAGTGCGGGTTGGCACGCGCCATATGGCCTTCGATCTGCCAGGCGTCGCCGCTGCGCTGGGCCACCACCGGCAGGTGGGTGGCGAACGGCAGCCCGTCGGCGTCGTTGCCGACCAGCGTGGCAAAGGGGTAGCGGCGCATGACCTCGTCGATGGCGTCGCTTTCGATGCTGGCGAAGTGGGATGGCGTGTACATGGGATCAATACAGGGTTTGCTTCATCCGCGCGGGCTGCGACTCGTCGTAGGCGGCGCCGTCGAAGGGCGCCTGGCTCACGGCGGCGAGGATGGTGCCGTTGCTCGGCAGGCTGCTGCGCGCCACCTGTGTTTCCGGGGCCCACAGCTTGGAGCGCACCAGCGCGCGGGCGCACTGGAAGAACACCGACTGGATCGAAATCACCAGCACGGTGGCCGGCGCCTTGCCATCCACCATGCAGCGCGCGATCAGCGCCGGGTCCACCGAGACATGGGCAGTGCCCGCCACGCGGATGGTCTCGTTGACGCCCGGTATCAGGAACAGCAGGCCCACGCGCGGGTCGGCGATGATGTTGCGCAGGCTGTCCAGGCGGTTGTTGCCGCGCCGGTCCGGCAGCAGCAGCGTGCGCTCATCCAGCACCTGCACAAAGCCCGGCGCATCGCCGCGCGGGGAGACTTCCGCGTACTCGCCGCCCACAGTGGACAGCAGGCAGAGCGGGGCGGCCTCGACGAAGGCACGGTAGTGCGGGTGCAGATAGTCGACTTCCTTGGCGAGCGAGGCTTCGCCGGCTTCGGCGTAGTGGGCCTCCAGCTCGGCCAGCGTGGTCAGGGCGTGCGGCGTGGTCATGTCGGTTGGCGCATGTGGGTGGCGCATGTGGGGGCGCTCGTCAGGGCGTTGGGAAGACCTAGCAGACGCTCACTGTAACGCAGTAGCGCGCCCTTTGTCGCGTTGACGCCGCAGTCCTGCGTGTTACAGGTTGATGGTGCCGCGTCCCAGCTCGATCACGCGCCCGCCCACGCGGATGGCCTGCTCGCCGGTGACCTCCAGGCGCAGCGTGCACGGCCGGTCGACCGCCTCGCCCTGCGAGACCTGGTAGGCGGCCGGCAGCGCGTGGTCGTTGGCGATCAGCCAGCCGCCCAGGTTGGCGCAGGCCGAACCGGTGCCCGGGTCCTCGGCCACGCCACCACCTTGCTTGGTGAAGAAATAGCGCGACACCACCTGGCCCGGCCGGGTCGGGTCGAACGCGAAGACGTAAGCCGTCTTGCGGCCCAGGCTGCTCTGCGGCCAGGATGCCAGGCGTGCGCTGTCAGGCTGCGCGCGGCGCACGGCATCCACGCTCTTCACGGCCACCATCAATTGGTCGGCGCCGGTGTCGACCCAGATCGGCGCCGCCAGCAGGTCGGTCTCGGCGAGCCCGAGCAGCGATGCCATCTGCGCGTCCGGCAGGCCCGCCGGCGCGGTCCTGGGCGCACCCGCATGCGGCGCGGTGAAGGTCCACACGTCGCCCTGCGCGGTCACCGGCACCACGCCCGCCTTGAACTCCAGCGTGAGCGCGTCGCCGGTAGTGGCCAGGTCGCGCACCACATGGGCGGTGCCCAGCGTGGGATGGCCGGCAAAGGGCATCTCGTAGCCCGTGGTGAAAATCCGGACGTGCGCGCTGGCCTGCTCGGAGGGGAGGATGAAGGTGGTTTCGGACAGGTTGAACTGCAGTGCCAGGGCCTGCATGGTGGCCGTATCGAGCCCGCGCGCATCCTCGAACACGCACAGGGGATTGCCGCCGAAGGTGGATTCGGCGAAGACGTTGAGCAGGCGGAAAGCGTAGGTGGTCATGGCGGCCGGGGCGAAGGCAAAGGTGAAGGCCTCAGTGTAGTGCCCTACGCGGCGCACACCATGCACAGTCGTCGCCATGGCAAGCAGGCCAGTTGCAGACAGTCGGATGAGGCGCCCGGCTTAGCGCCGGCCCGGCGTGCAGATGCCGTCCGCGCAGCCGTAGCCCAGCAGCCGGCTGGCGCGATAGCGGTTGCGCGCAAACCAGCGGTAGAGGTGCTGCCACGCCGGGCGGGTAGCCTGCAGCCTGAGCGGCCACACCAGCCAGCCCAGGCCGATCAGCGCATAGCTCTCGGCGATGCAGTCGATGCCAACCAGCAATTGGCCGTCGGCGCGCACGCCATGCAGTGCCGTATCCATGGCGGCGAAGGTGGTGCCATAGGCCGCGGGATCGAAGCCCTCGCCGCGCATGTCGAGGTATCCCAGCCGGCCGTGGCGGTCGAGCCTGGCCATGCGCCGCATTTCGGCGGCGCAGAGCGGGCAACTGCCGTCGAAGAACAGCGTCAGTGCGGGCGTGCTCATGTCATGCTCTCCTCGCGCGGTGCGATCTGCTTTGCGTTTTGTCAGTAATTTCTGTTAATGCAGAAATTAAAGGCGATATCGCTTGCCGCGTCAAGTCAACCTGAGCTGACAGTGCACAGGCAAAAAAACGCCCACCATGCGGTGGGCGCTCCCAGTACTACGTATGGGTACTCAAAACCCTACGGCCTGCCCGTCGCGCCGGCTGTCGCTGGCGGCCACATAGCCATGCTCGGCATCATCCGACAGGCGCCAGATAAACTGCCCCGAGCCGAAATCCATGTACGGGTCGTCGACCGACTTGAGCTGGTGGCCGCGAGCCTTCAGGCCAGCAACGACCGCCGGATCCATGGTGGATTCGACGTCCAGCGTGAAGTCGCGGTTGACCTTCCAGCGCGGTGCGCAGCAGGCGGCCTGCGGCTGCTGGTTGTAGTCCACCATGCGCACCACGGTCTGCAGATGGCCCTGCGGCTGCATGTCGCCGCCCATCACGCCGAAGCTCATCACCGGCTGGCCGTCCTTGGTCAGGAAGGCCGGGATGATGGTGTGGAAGGGGCGCTTGCCGCCGGCCACCACGTTGGGGGATTTCGGGTCCATCGAGAAGCCCACGCCGCGGTTCTGCAGGCTGATGCCGGTGCCCGGCACGACCACGCCGGAGCCGAAGCCCATGTAGTTCGACTGGATGAACGAGATCATCATGCCGTTCTCGTCGGCGGCGGTCAGGTAGATGGTGCCGCCGACCTTGGGCATGCCGAAATCGAAGTGCGTGGCGCGCTCCATGTCGATCAGCTTGGCGCGCGACTTCAGGTATGCGTCGTCCAGCATCTGCTCGGGCGTGACTTCCATGCTGCCAGGGTCGGCCACGTAGCGGTAGAGATCGGCAAAAGCCAGCTTCATTGCCTCGATCTGCAGATGCTGCGACTCGACCGAATCCACCGGCAGCGCGGCCATGTCGAACTGGTCCAGGATGCCCAGCGCCACCAGCGCGGCGATGCCCTGGCCATTCGGCGGGATCTCGTGCAGCTCGTAGCCGCGATAGGCCTTGCTGATCGGCTTGACCCAGTCCGGCTTGTAGTTGCGCAGGTCGTCGGCCGTCATGGCGCCGCCGCATTCCTTGCTGAAGGCGACGATCTTCTCGGCGATCTCGCCTTCGTAGTAGGCGCGGCCATTGCTGGCGCCGATCTTGCGCAGCGTGTCGGCGGCAGCCTTGAGCGTGAACTTCTCGCCCACGTTGGGTGCGCGCCCATTGGGCATGAAGGCCTCGGCGTAGCCAGGCTGGTCCTTGAGTTCCGGCACGGCGGCGGCCCATTTGTGCGCCACCACCGGCGGCACGGCATAGCCGCGCTCGGCGATCTCGATGGCGGGCTCCATCAGCTCGGCAAAGGGCAGCTTGCCAAAGCGCTCGTGCAGCGCGGCCCAGCCGGCGATCACGCCCGGCACGGTGACGGCGTCCCAGCCGCGCACGGGGCGCTTGGCGATGCCGTTGGCGTCCGTGCCGTACTTGCTCTTGAAATACTCAGGGTTCCATGCCGCCGGCGCCACGCCCGAAGCGTTCAGGCCATGCATTTCCTTGCCGTCCCACAGGATTGCGAAAGCGTCGCTGCCCAGGCCGCACGAGACCGGCTCGACAATGGTGATGGCCGCCGCCGCGGCGATGGCTGCATCGACGGCGTTGCCGCCCTTGAGCAGCATGCGCAGGCCGGCCTGCGCCGCCAGCGGGTGCGAGGTGGACACCACGTTGCGCGCGAACAGCGGGATGCGCACGGAAGGGTAGGGATTGGTCCAGTTGAAGTTCTGCATGCTTGTCTCGGTTCGATGCGCTGGCAGCGCTTAGCCGCAATGCCGCGGCGGGCTTGCCAGCGTTCGTACGTTATTCCACGGTGATCTTGCGATCCTTGATCAGCTTACCCCAGCGCGCGCTGTCCTTCTTGACCATAGCGGCGAACTGGGCCGGCGTGCCGCCAACGGGTTCCGCGCCCAGCTTGCCCAGGCGCTCCTTCACGTCGGGCGCCTGGATCGCCTTGTTGAACTCGGCGTTGAGGCGGTTCACCAGCTCGGCCGGCATCTGCTTGGGGCCATAGATGCCGAACCAGGTATCGGACTCGAAGCCGGGCAGGCCGGACTCGCTGGCGGTCGGGATCTCGGGCGCCAGCGGCGAGCGCTTCAGGCTGGTCACGGCCAGCGCCTTGAGCTTGCCGTCTTTCACGTGCGGCAGGCCCGAGACGATGCTGTCGAACAGGATCTGCACCTTGTTGGAGATCAGGTCGGGCACGGCCAGCGCGGTGCCGCGATACGGGATGTGCGTGATGAATACGCCAGCCTGCGCCTTGAAGGCTTCGGCGGTCAGGTGCACCACGGTGCCATTGCCGCTGGACGCGTAGTTCAGCTCGCCCGGATGCTTCTTGGCGTAGTCGATCAGCTCCTTGACGTTCTTCACCGGCAGGCTGTTCGGCACCACCAGCACGTTGGTGGCGATGGCCACCTGGCCGATCGGCGTGAAGTCGGTCTCGGTGTTGTACGGCAGGCGCGTGTTGATGTACGGCCCGATCGAATGCGTGCTGGTAGTGGCGATCAGCAGCGTGTAGCCGTCGGCCGGGGCCTTGGCGGCCATGTCGGAGCCGATGGCGCCGCCAGCGCCGGGCCGGTTGTCGACCACGATCTGCTGGCCCATGTTGGTGCCCACTTTCTGCGCGATGGCGCGAGCCAGCAAATCGGTCGCGCCGCTGGCCGGGAACGGTACGATCAGGCGGATCGGCTTGTTCGGGTAGGTGTCGGCGAGTGCCGGGACGGCGCTCAGCGCAAGTCCCGTGGCGAGGCTCGTGCCAAAGAGGCGCAGCCAGTGTTTCATGGTGATCTCCGGATCGGGGAAGCAAGGCAAACGCAGGCCGGGGCCGGCCCTCGGGCAACACACCCCGCCGCGGATGCTGCCAGGCGGTGCTGCGGATCAATTATTCCGTGCAGGTCATCATAATGAAAGCTAATATTTCTTTCTTATGTCTAAAGGTTCTCTTAAGTATTAGTGCGCCGAATAAGACATACGCCAAGCCACGCACCAAGCGACACACCAAGCCACACATCATGACGTTCTCCCCATGAGCACCATCCGTTTCCTGCGCACCTTCGTTGCCGTGGCCGACCACGGCTCCTTTGCCGCCGCCTCCGAGCGAGTCGCCCTGACCCAGGCCGCGGTCAGCCTGCAGATGCGCGCGCTGGAGATGGAACTGCGCCGCGAACTGTTCGACCGGGGCGGCCGGGTGGTGGCGCTCAATGCCGGTGGGCGCGAGCTGTTGCCGCAGGCGCGCCGCATGCTCGCGCTCTACGACGAGATGCGCTTGCCCCCGGAAGCGCCGGACGCGATGGCCGGCGCGGTAGCGGTGGGCGCGGTGGTGTCGGTCATGGGCGGCCTGTCGCATGTGGTGGCGCGCATGAAGCGCGAATACCCGGCGCTGGACGTGCGCCTGGTCAGCGCCAAGTCGATCGAACTGGCGGCGCAGGTGGAGTCCGGTGAGCTGGACGCGGCGATGCTGGTGGAAGGGGCGGGCCGCCTGCCCGGCACATTGGTGTGGACGCCGCTTTACCAGGAGCCGCTGGTGGCGATTGCCGGGCGCGACAGCCTGGGCGCGAACGCGCGCGAAGCGCTGGCGGCCAACCCCTTCCTGCGTTTCGACCGCGGCCAGCGCACCGGCATGCTGGTTGCGCGGGCGCTGCGCCGCGCGCATCTGCGCGTCAATGAGTTCCTCGAGCTGAACTCGATCGAGGCGCTCGTCGAACTGGTGCGTCAGCAGGTCGGCGTGACCGTGGTGCCGTTGCTGCAGCGTGCGCGCTGGCTGGAGGACGAAGCGCTGCGCATCCTGCCGCTGGAAATCGGCGGCGCGCCGGTGCTGCGCACCATCGGCATGCTGGAGCGGCGCGACCAGGCGCGCCGCCACGTCACGGCAGCCGTGCGGGACGCCTGCGCAGGCCTGTTCGATGCCCCTGGCACTGGCGAAAGGCACCTCGGGGGGGCTTGACTCTGCCCCTAAGGGCAAGCCTTACCCTTTGAGGCGCTTGCGGCAAGGTTCGCGCCCAAGGTTCGCGCCATAAGCCAAGCCAGGGCAAGCCGCCGGATGCCACTGGCGTTTCGTGCTTTCGTACCAATACCAATGCAAGGAGGAACGGGGATGTTCATCGGAGAAATTGCCAGGCGCACGGGCGCGTCGCCGAAGGCGATCCGCCACTACGAATCGCTTGGCTTGCTAGGGCAGGTCACGCGCGCCGGCTCATACCGCGTCTACGCGGACGACGCAGTCAGGCAGGTCGGGTTGATCCGGCAGGCGCAGGCCCTGGGCTTTCGCCTGGCCGAGCTGCTCCCGGTGATGGATGCGGGCGCGGGGGAGCCGGACTGGCACCGGCTCGTGCAGCAGGTCGACAGCAAGCGCGCGAGCCTGCGCGAAGAAATCCACAGGTTGCGCAAGCTGGACGCAGAGCTTGGCGAGATCGGCGCGGAAATCCGTGCGTGCCTTGGCCGTGGCGAAGCGCGCGAAGCGGCTAGCGATCCGCCGCACGACGCAATGGCGTGCCCGCAGCCTTGACTCTGCCTCAAGGGGCAAGCCTTACCCTCGCGGCGTCAACCTTTTTTGGAGAGCGTCGCGATGCGGCAGCGAGTACTGGTGATCATGGGTCACCCTTCTAACCATGGCTTGTGCGGCGCCATCGCCAGGACCTATGCGGCCTGCGCCGAAGCCGCGGGGCACGAGGTCCGGCTGCTCAGGCTGGATGTGCTGAAGTTCGATCCCATCCTGCATGCGGGCTACAACGCCATCCAGGGCCTCGAGCCCGATCTGGTCGAGGCACAGGAAGCCATGGCCTGGGCGGGACACCTTGCCTTCGTCTTCCCGATCTGGTGGGGCGGCCCGCCCGCCTTGCTCAAGGGTTTCCTGGACCGCGTGTTGCTGCCCGGCTTCGCCTTCAAGTACCGCGCCGGCAAAGCGTTTCCCGAGCAGCTCCTGAAGGGCCGCTCGGCGCATCTGCTGGTGACCATGGATACGCCGCCCTGGTATTTCAAATGGATCTACCGCATGCCGGGCATCCGCCAGATGCGCAATACCACGCTGGAGTTCTGCGGGATCAAGCCGGTCAGCACCATGGCGTTCGGCCCGGTACTGGGCTCGCAGCCCGGGCAGAGGGATGCCTGGCTGGCGCGAGCCGGCGCGCTCGCCGCCAGCATCCGGGCGCCGCAGCGGGCAAGGCATGAAAAAAGGTGCCTTGCGGCACCTTGAGGGTCTTCTCTGGCATCGTCGCTCGCGGCCGGCACGGATACCGGCCGCGGGACTTGCTCTCTTATTCTTCCTGGAAAGCTTCTTCGCGCTTGTTCTTGATCGACGGCAGTGCCACGATCAGGACCAGCACGGCGGCTGCGATCAGCAGGCCGAGCGACAGCGGGCGGGTCAGGAACACGCTGAACTCGCCGCGCGACAGCAGCAGGGAGCGGCGGAAATTCTCTTCCATCATCGGCCCCAGCACGAAGCCCAGCAGCAACGGCGCCGGCTCGCACTTGAGCTTGATGAACAGGTAGCCGATCACGCCGAAGGCCGCGGTCTGGAACACGTCGAACGTGGTGTTCTGGACCGAGTACACGCCGATGCAGCAGAACACCAGGATGGCCGGGTACAGGTAGCGGTAAGGCACCTTGAGCAGCTTGACCCAGATCCCGATCAGCGGCAGGTTCAGGATGATCAGCATGAAGTTGCCGATCCACATCGAGGCGATCAGGCCCCAGAACAGCGCGGGGTTGCTGGTCATGACCTGCGGGCCCGGCTGGATGTTGTGGATGGTCATTGCGCCCACCATCAGCGCCATCACGGCGTTGGGCGGAATGCCCAGCGTGAGCAGCGGGATGAAGGAGGTCTGCGCCGCGGCGTTGTTGGCCGATTCCGGACCCGCCACGCCTTCGATGGCGCCCTTGCCGAACTCATGCGAGAACTTCGAGGTCTTCTTTTCCAGCGAGTAGGCTGCAAACGAAGCCAGCGCCGCACCGCCGCCCGGCAGGATGCCCAGCGCGGAGCCCAGGAACGTGCCGCGAAGCACTGCCGGGATCATGCGCTTGAAGTCTTCCTTGGTCGGGAACAGGTTGGTGATGTGGTCCGTGAAGGTTTCGCGGGCATCTTTTTGTTCCAGGTTCGCGATGATTTCCGCGAAGCCGAACACACCCATGGCGACCGAGACGAAGTTCAGTCCGTCGGTCAGCTCAGGCACGTCGAACGAGAAGCGCGCTGCACCCGAGTTCACGTCGGTGCCGACCAGGCCCAGCAGCAGGCCCAGCACGATCATGGCGATGGCCTTGACCAGCGAGCCCGAAGCCAGCACCACGGCGCCGATCAGGCCCAGCACCATCAGCGAGAAGTACTCGGCAGGGCCGAACTTGAACGCCAGTTCCGACAGCGGCGCTGCGAACGCGGCCAGGATCAGGGTTGCCACGCAGCCGGCGAAGAACGAGCCTAGGCCGGCGGTGGCTAACGCCACCCCCGCTCGCCCTCGCCTGGCCATCTGGTAGCCATCGATGGTAGTCACCACCGACGACGATTCACCCGGCAGGTTGACCAGAATGGCGGTGGTGGAGCCACCGTACTGGGCGCCGTAGTAAATACCGGCCAGCATGATGAGCGCGGCCACCGGCGGCAGCGTGTAGGTCACCGGCAGCAGCATGGCGATGGTGGCCAGAGGCCCCAGGCCCGGCAGCACGCCGATCAGGGTGCCCAGCACGCAGCCCAGGAAGGCGTATGCGAGGTTTTGCAGGGTCAGGGCGGTCGAGAAGCCCAGGCCCAGGTTGGCTAGTAGTTCCATATGGCCGTCTCCTTATCCTGCCAAGAATGCCGGCCACACCGGCATCTGAAGATTGATGCCGTAGACGAAGGCGCCCAGGCTGATGATCACCAGGACGATGGCGTTGACAACGGCACCCTTCCAGCTGAATTCATGGCTGGCCATCGACGACACCAGCACCAGCACCAGCACCGACAGCACCATGCCCAGCGGCTTGAGCATCAGGCCGAACAGCACCACCGAACCCAGGATCCACAGCAAGGTCTTGATGTCCCAGCGTGCGAGCTGGTCTTCTTCCTTCTTGGCGGACAGGGAACTCCACAGCACCAGCGCGCCCAGCAAGGCGAGCACGATGCCGAGCCAGAACGGGAAATACCCGGGGCCCATCTTCGCGGCAGTACCCATGGAATACCCGCGTGCGACCCAGGAAAAGCTGAATCCGACCAGGATGAACATCAGGCCGGAGGCAAAGTCCTTTTGGCTACGAATGCGCAAAATGATTCTCCTCGAAAAAACTGCTTGAAATCCGTGCGGCTAAGGATGTTGCGGTGCGTCAAAAGCGCGCGCGCAACCGTCCCGCCGCTGGCAGGGAGGAAATTAAGGGGAAGACCTTTCAGCTACCTTTCAGATGTCTGCAAAAATGGTCAATCTGCGGGTATCTCCCTAGGAGACATCCAGGGGCCGCTTGCTTCGTTGCCGGGTGCCGCTTTCACGTCTGCGCGGCAGAGTGGTCATAGGGCTGCGCTATCATCGACGGCTGCACTGCCGTTGCCGATGCGTGCGCAGCCCGTGGCCGATGCGGCACGGCATGAAAAGGGAAAAGGGAAAAGGGAAAGCCGTTTTGGAAAGCATTGACCATGTCATCCTGATCGGCGCCGTCGTGATGTCGCTGGGCATTGTGGTGGGCGCCTTCTCGGCGCGCGCGGGCGTGCCTTTCCTGCTTGTCTTTTTATCGGTCGGCATGCTGGCCGGCGTGGATGGCCCCGGCGGCATCCGCTTCTCCAATACCTGGCTGAGCTTCCTGGTCGGCAATCTCGCGCTGGCGGTGATCCTGCTCGATGGTGGCTTGCGCACCCGGCTGGCCACCTTCCGGGTGGCGCTGAAACCCTCGCTGTCGCTGGCGACCGTCGGCGTGCTGGTCACGACCGGCCTGGTGGGCCTGTTTGCCGCCTGGGTGCTGGAGATCGACTGGAAGCTGGGCCTGCTGCTGGGCGCCATCGTCGGCTCGACCGATGCCGCGGCGGTGTTCTCGCTGCTCAATACCAGCGGCATCCGGCTCAAGGAGCGGGTGGCGAGCGTGCTGGAAATCGAATCCGGCATCAACGACCCGATGGCCATCTTCCTGACCCTCACCCTGATCGACTGGATCGCCGCGCCCGCGGGCCTGAGCCCCGGCGCGCTGTTGTGGCGCCTGGTGGTGCAGTTCGGGGTCGGCGGATTGCTCGGATTAGGCCTGGGCTACTGCATGGCCAACGTAATGGAGCGCATCCGCGTAGCCGAAGGCCTGCAGGCCATCCTGCTGTGCTCGGGCGGCGCCATGGTGTTCGCCATCGTGCAGACGGCGGGCGGCAGCGGCTTCCTGGCCGTCTACCTGACCGGCATCCTGGTGGGCAACCGCGACCGCGCGGTAGGCCCCGACACCATGCGGGCGATGGATGGCATGGCCTGGCTGTCGCAGTCCGCGATGTTCCTGCTGCTTGGCCTGCTGGTGGCGCCGCACCGGATCTGGGAAGTGGCGCTGCCGGCGGTGGCGGTGGCGGCATTCCTGATGCTGGTGGCGCGCCCGGCGGCGGTCTGGCTGGCGCTGCTGCCGTTTCGTTTCAGCGCCCGGGAGAAGGGCTTCGTGGCCTGGATGGGCTTGCGTGGGGCGGTGCCTATCGTGCTGGCACTGTTTCCCATGCTGCAGGGCATGCCTGATTCCGGCTTGCTGTTTCGCATCGCCTTTGCGGTGGTGCTGACCAGCCTGCTGCTGCAGGGCACCACCGTGCCGCTGGCGGCGCGGCTGGCGCGCGTGCTGCGTCCCGCCTATCCGGAGCCCGTGGCCCGCTCGCGGCTGCAGGGCACCCATGCGCCGGCGCTGGAGGTGATGCAGTTCAGGGTCGAGGCTGATTCGCCGATTGAAAACCTGCGCGCCGACCAGCTCGAGTTGCCGCCCCGTTGCCGGCTGCTGACCGTGCTGCGGGCTGGGGACATGGTGTCGATTCTGGCGCCGGGGACCAGCGTGCCGATGCTGGCGCTGTTGTTCCATCGGCCTGGGCCGGCACCTGCCTGGGGCAAGGCTAGCCATGATTTCCTGCTGTCCGGGGAGGCCATGCTGCGGGATGTGGCGGGGCTTTACGGGACGCGGGAGTTGAGCCCTGCCGAGGCGGCACGGACACTGGAGGTCGCTTTGCAGGAGGCCTTTACATCACCACCAGTGGAGGGTGATGCCGTGGAGATCGCCGGGCTGAAGCTGACGGTGACGCGGATGGATGGGCCGCGGATTATTCAGGTGGGGTTGTTGTTGCCGCGCGCGGAGCCGGGAGCGATCTGACAAAGCAGGATTTGCGCCGGTGGTCTCCCCTCTCCCACTTGTGGGAGAGGGGCTGGGGGAGAGGGCGGGCGCTCGGTGCGCCTGCGTGCTGGAAAAAACCACGGGCTTAGCTTGAAGTGGCTCCTAGCTAAGCCACCCCTCTCCCCGGCCCTCTCCCCCTGAGGGGCGAGGGAGAGACAGCCGTCGTCATGGCGCGCGGCTTTGGCCCGGCTGGCGGCTTCGGCAAATGTCTCGAGGCGGATCAATCCACCTTGGCGCCCGACACCTTCACGATCTGCGCGTACTTCTTCAGTTCGCGCTGCACCAGTGCGCCGAACTGCTCCGGCGTGGTTGGTGCCGGCTGGGCGCCGATGCGGGCCAGCTTTGCCTTCATGTCGTCGGTCTTGAGAATGGCGACGATCTCGTGGTTGAGGCGGTCGACGATCTCTTTCGGGGTGTTGGCCGGGGCGAACACCCCGAACCACGTGGAAATGTCGAAGCCTTCCAGGCCGAGCCCCTTGCCGGCTTCCGCGATAGTGGGCAGCTCGGGCAGGGCGGCGGCGCGGGTGGCGGTGGTGACGGCGAACGCCTTGAGCTTGCCGGCCTTGATGTTGGCCGCCGCGGAGGCGAGGTTATCGAAGATCATGTCGGTCTGGCCGGACAGCACCGACAGCTGCGCAGGCGAGGCGCCGTTGTAGGGGATGTGGACCATGCTGACCTTGGCCATGCTCTTGAACAGCTCGCCCGACAAATGTCCCGCGCTGCCGTTGCCGCCCGAGGCGTAGTCCAGCTTGCCGGGGTTCTTGCGCGCGTATTCCACCAGCTCACGCACATTGTTGATATGCAGTTCGGCAGCCTTGCCGGGATGCATGACGAGTACGTTGGGCACGTCGGCCACCAGCGTGATCGGGCTGAAGTCCTTCACCGGGTCGTACGGCATCTTGGCGAAGAGGCTGGGGTTGATGGCGTGGGTGGCCACGGCGCCCATCACGATGGTGTAACCGTCGGCCGGCTGCTTGGCCACGTAGTCGGCGCCGATATTGCCGCCGGCGCCCGGGCGGTTTTCCACCACCACGGGCTGGCCCAGGCTGTCCTTGAGCTTGTCGCCGATAGCGCGCGCCACCGTGTCCAGCGGGCCGCCGGCCGGGTAGGGCACGACGAACTTGAGCGGCTTGGTCGGGTAGGCGGCTGCCGCTGCGGAAGCCGGCGCGGCGCTAAAGGCGCTAAATGCGATAAGGGTGCCGATAGCGGGCAGGGCGGCGGCGAGCAGCGCCGCGGCGAGTTTTTTCTTTAGCATGGAGATACGTCGGGTTGGATCGGGAATCTGGGTGCGCCAGGCGCCCTGGGGCATCTGGCGGCGAGAGCGCTGCGGCCTATTTCATGCCGATGCCGCGCGCCATCATTACCGCGCACAGCGGCAGCAGGATCAGCAGGTGGGCCTGGATCATGACCCAGCGCCGCGCGGACTTCAGTTCGGCGGGCATGGGCACGAAGTCCGGCAAGCTGCGCGCCTGGCGGCGCCACCGCTGGATGGCGAAGGTGGGCGGCAGCGAGCACAGGGCGATCACCACGAACACGGTGATCTTGGCGTGGAACCACGGGTTGTGCAGGTAGAACTGTGCGCCCTTGGCGCCGTAGAACAGCCGCAGCAGGCCGGTTGCCAGCACCGCCATGGCAGTGAGGAAGTAGAGCAGGTCGTAGATCGACAGGCGCTTGAGCACGGGCGGCGTCATGCCGGGGCGCAGCACGACCGCCTCGGCGGTCATCAGGGCGATCAGCAGGAAGATGAAGGTGTAGTGCAGGAAGGCCAGCAGGGCGTCGGTCAGCATCCAAACTCCTTTTGTGGTCAGGCATGCGCCGTACGCCGGCGCGCGCGGTGTCAGGGTTCTTGCTTTTTCTCGCTACGGCAACGGTTATGGGAACAACGACGACAAACTCCGGCTCGCCGCCCGCGCGCCGCCACTGCAGGCACACAGGCGGCCAGCACCTTACAGCACGCCCTTGGCGCGCAGCGCGGCTATCTGCTCCGGCGTGTAGCCCAGCATGTCGCCAAGCACCGCGTCGGTGTGCTCGCCCAGCAGCGGCGGGTGGCGCACGGCCTCGGGCGGCGTCGCGCTCATCTTGATCGGGCTGCCCACCAGCTTGACCTCGCCGGCGCTCGGGTGCGGCAGGTCCACGCGCAGGCCGCGCGCCTTGACCTGGGCATCCTCGAACACGTCGTCCAGCGTGTTGATCGGGCCGCAGGGCACGCCGGCGGCTTCCAGGTCGAGGATCCACTGGGCGCGGGTGCGCGGCTTGACCATGTCGGCGAGGATCGGCACCAGCACATCGCGATGCGCAACCCGCTGCGGGTTGGTGGCGAAGCGCGGGTCGTCGGCCAGTTCGGGGCGCCCGCCGGCAACGACGAACTTGCGGAACTGGCCGTCGTTGCCCACCGCCACGATGATCCAGCCGTCGGCCGCCTGGAAGGTCTGGTAGGGGACGATATTGGGGTGCGCGTTGCCCCAGCGCCTGGGCGCTTCGCCGCTGGCCAGGTAGTTGGTGTTCATGTTGGCCAGCATGGCCACCTGCACGTCGAGCAGGGCCATGTCGATGTACTGGCCTTCGCCGGTGCGCTCGCGGTGGGCCAGCGCGGCCAGCACGGCGATGGTGGCGTACTGCCCGGTCATCAGGTCGGAGATGGCCACGCCGGCCTTCTGCGGGCCGCCGCCGGGCAGGTCGTCGCGCTCGCCGGTCAGGCTCATGAAGCCGCCCATGCCCTGGATGATGAAGTCGTAGCCCGGGCGCGCCGCGTAGGGGCCGGTCTGGCCGAAGCCGGTCACCGAGCAATAGATCAGGCCCGGCTTGATCGCCTTGAGGGAGTCGTAGTCCAGCCCGTACTTCTTCAGCTGGCCGACCTTGTAGTTCTCCAGCACCACATCGCTCTGGGCGGCCAGCGCGCGCACCAGTTCCTGGCCCTCGGGCGTGCTGATATCGCAGGTCACCGAGCGCTTGTTGCGGTTGGCGGCCAGGTAATAGGCAGCTTCCGCGGTATCGCGGCCTTCGCCGTCCTGCAGCCAGGGCGGGCCCCAGGTGCGGGTATCGTCGCCGGCGCCGGGGCGCTCGATCTTGATCACGTCGGCGCCGAAGTCGGCAAGGTTCTGGGCGCACCATGGCCCGGCGAGAACGCGGGTCAGGTCGAGGACGCGGAGGTGGCTTAAAGCTCCCATGGGGTGTATTGCGGATCCGGCAAGGGGTGGGCGAGGGAAGGCCGGGCGGCCCCGCCGTCTGGTCTGGGTGGCGGCTTGCAGGGCAATCGGAGGCTGGCGCGAAACCAGGCTCGGGGGCGTCCGGCTGGGACAGCCAGCACTTTACCACCGGCAGGCCGCCGGGCGCACATCGCGGCCGGCCCGGATCGCGGCGGCGCGCGGTATTGCGGGCGGCGCAAGGCGAATCCCCGGCGGAATGCCGCGCGCTCAGGCTTCCCCGTATAATCAACGGTTTGCAAAACCATCTTGACCGACAGCGCCCTGCCACGACGTGGGACGCCCTTGCCCAGAACATGAAAGTCTCCGACATCCGCAGCAAGTTCCTGCAGTACTTCGAATCGAAGGGCCATACCGTGGTCCGCTCGTCCAGCCTGGTGCCGGGGAACGATCCGACGTTGCTGTTTACCAACTCCGGCATGGTGCAGTTCAAGGACGTGTTCCTGGGCACCGACAAGCGCCCGTACACCCGCGCGACCTCGTCGCAGCGCTCGGTGCGCGCCGGCGGCAAGCACAACGACCTGGAGAACGTGGGTTACACCGCGCGTCACCACACCTTCTTTGAAATGCTCGGCAACTTCTCGTTTGGCGACTATTTCAAGCGCGAGGCGATCCAGTACGCGTGGGAGCTGCTGACCAAGGTCTACCAGCTGCCGGCCGAAAAGCTGTGGGTCACGGTGTACGCGGAAGACGACGAAGCCTATGACATCTGGGCCAAGGAAGTCGGCGTGCCGCCCGAGCGCATCGTGCGCATCGGCGACAACAAGGGCGCGCGCTACGCCTCCGACAACTTCTGGCAGATGGCCGACACCGGCCCCTGCGGACCGTGCTCGGAAATCTTCTACGACCACGGCCCCGACGTGTGGGGCGGCCCCCCGGGATCTCCCGAGGAAGACGGCGACCGCTACATCGAGATCTGGAACCTGGTATTCATGCAGTTCAACCGGGACGAGCAAGGCAATATGCCGCGCCTGCCCAAGCCCTGCGTCGACACCGGCATGGGCCTGGAGCGCATCGCCGCGGTGCTGCAGCACGTGCACAGCAACTATGAGATCGACCTGTTCCAGGCACTGATCAAGGGCGCTGCGCGCGAGACCGGCACCACCGATCTCAACAACAACTCGCTGAAGGTCATCGCCGACCACATCCGCGCGTGCTCCTTCCTGATCGTCGACGGTGTGATCCCCGGCAATGAAGGCCGCGGCTACGTGCTGCGCCGTATCATCCGCCGCGCCATCCGCCACGGCTACAAGCTGGGCCGCAAGACCCCGTTCTTCCACAAGCTGGTGGGCGATCTGGTGGGTCAGATGGGCGAAGCCTATCCGGAACTGTCCGACGCCGAATCGCGCGTCGTGGAGGTGCTCAAGGCAGAAGAGGAACGCTTCTTCGAAACCATCGAGAACGGCATGTCCATCCTTGACTCGGCACTGGCCGACGTCAAGGCCAAGGGCGGTACCGTGCTCGACGGCGAACTTGCCTTCAAGCTGCACGACACCTTTGGCTTCCCGCTGGACCTGACGCAGGACGTGTGCCGCGAGCAGGAAATGACGGTGGACGAAGCCGCCTTCGACGCGGCCATGAACCGCCAGCGCGAGCAGGCCCGCGCCGCCGGCAAGTTCAAGATGGCGGCCGGCCTGGAGTACAAGGGCGACAAGACCACCTTCCACGGCTACGAAAAGCTGGGCGTGGACGGTGCGAAGATCACCGCGCTGTATGTGGACGGCGCATCCGTCGACACGATGCAGCCCGGCCAGACCGGCGTGATCGTGCTGGATAACACGCCGTTCTACGCCGAGTCTGGCGGCCAGGCCGGCGACCAGGGCGAACTGAAGAGCGGCAGCGCCGTGTTCAGCGTGGTCGATACCACCAAGGTGCAGGCCGATGTGTTCGGCCACCAGGGCACGCTGGCGGGCGGCGCGCTCAAGGTGGGCGACAGCGTCACCGCGCAGGTGGATGCGCAGCGCCGCGCGCGCACCGTGCGCAACCACTCGGCCACCCACCTGATGCACAAGGCATTGCGTGAAGTGCTGGGCAGCCACGTGCAGCAGAAGGGCTCGCTGGTCGACGCGGACAAGACCCGCTTTGACTTCTCGCACAACGCGCCGATGACCGACGAGCAGATCCGTCGCGTCGAGGAGATCGTCAACGCCGAGATCCTGCAGAACGCAGCTACCGGTGCTGAAGTCATGCCCTTCGACGACGCGGTCAAGAGCGGCGCGATGGCGCTGTTCGGCGAGAAGTACGCCGACGACGTGCGCGTGCTGTCGATCGGCAGCTCCAAGGAACTGTGCGGCGGCACCCACGTGACCCGCACCGGCGATATCGGTGTGTTCAAGATCGTGGTGGAAAGCGGCGTGGCAGCGGGCATCCGCCGCGTCGAAGCCATCACCGGCGACAACGCGCTGCATTACCTGCAAGCACTGGACGCCAAGCTGAACGAAGCCGCCGCCGCGCTCAAGGCGCAGCCGTCCGAACTGGTGCCGCGTATCGGGCAGGTGCAGGAACAAGTGCGCGCGCTGGAGAAGGAACTGGAGCGCCTCAAGAGCAAGCTGGCTGCTTCGCAAGGCGACGAGCTGGCGGCGCAGGCCATCGACGTCAAGGGCATCAAGGTGCTGGCCGCACAGCTCGACGGCGCCGACGTCAAGACGCTGCGCGAAACCATGGACAAGCTCAAGGACAAGCTGGGCACCGCGGCCATCGTGCTAGGCGCGGTGGCCGACGGCAAGGTCAGCCTGATCGCTGGGGTGACCGCCGATGCCACCGCCAAGGTCAAGGCCGGCGAGCTGGTCAACTTTGTCGCGCAGCAGGTCGGCGGCAAGGGCGGCGGCCGTCCGGATATGGCGCAAGCTGGCGGCACGGAGCCGGCCAACCTGCCCAAGGCGCTGGCAGGTGTCGGCGAGTGGGTCGCGGGCAAGGTTTGAGGCAGGTCTGAGGCAGATCTGAGGCATTCGCCGAAGCCGAGGAATGGGCCAAAGCCGCGTGCCATGACGACGGCTGTCTCTCCCTCTCCCCTCAGGGGGAGAGGGCCGGGGTGAGGGGTGGCTTAGCTAGGGGCCACTTGAAGCGAAGCCCATGGTTGTTTCCAGCATGACGGCGTGACGAGCACCCGCCCTCTCCCCCAGCCCCTTGTATGTCGGAAAATATGTCCTGGAAGCCTCAGATCGATGGCCCCAAGCCCTGGGCGAAAGCCCAAGTTCGA